>JANPBV010000111.1:0-8165 GCA_031430615.1 Ignavibacteria bacterium
ACACTGTTTTTTGTAAAATCAACAACCGGTATCCTTGGCATCTGGTCAAGATTCTTATAAATTTCATTCATCAAACTCTGATATTGCTCATTGTTGTTTATCAGAACTTCACGTTTGTCATCAATAGCTGAAAAAGTACCATCCATAACTATTTCCATAGATAGTTTTTTTTCATCGCTGCCCTGGGTTGAGCATCCAATGATACCCAATGATACAAAAAACAAAGGTAATACCAGGACTGAGAACAAAAATATATTTTTTTTCATATTACTTTCCATTATAATAATCTACAAAATCTCCATATTTAGTGGAGGTAAGTTCATTTAAAGCAACTTTGCCCTGCTCATCATTTGGCGGAACGCCGTGCCATTTATAATTATCTTCCATAAACGAAACTCCTTTACCCATTTTGGTATATGCTATGATACATGAAGGCTTTCCTTTTACTTTCTTAACAGCATCAATGGTATCAAGCACTTCTTTCATATTATTACCATCAATCTCAAATACTTCAAATCCAAATGACTTCCATTTATCAACAAGCGGTTCAAGTTTCAGCACATTTTCAGTACGATTATCAATTTGACAATGATTTCTATCAACAAACACTGTCAAATTATCAACTTTATGATGATCAGCAGTCATTGCCGCTTCCCATATCTGCCCTTCGGCAAGCTCGCCATCGCCGCATATGCAATATACATGATTAGGTTTACCTGAGAGCCTTAAACCTAATGCAGCTCCAACAGCGATTGAGAGTCCCTGCCCTAAAGCGCCGGAAGCGATCTCAACACCGGGGAGCCCATGAGTTTTAAGCGGTGCCGGATGTCCCTGAAGTCTTCCGTTAACTTTCCTCAATGTTTTCAATTCATCAATTGGGAAATAACCACGTCTTGAAAGTGTTGCATACCATACAGGCGCAACATGTCCAATAGAAAGGAATACGTAATCTCTTTCACTATTATATGGATCTTCGGGTAAAAGGTTAAGTTTATTGAAATATAAAGCTGTGAAAATTTCAGCTAAGCCTAACGGACCGCCTGAGTGTCCTGTTTTTGAAATAAGAAGCATATTTATAATATCTCTTCTTATTTGTCTTGCCATTTCGTTCAGGTCATCAACATCTGTAAAAACCGGATTTTTGAGATTTGGAAACATATCTATTGATTTGTTTTAGATTATGATTTTCTTAAAAATATAATTTAAATGTTTCTTATTTATTAGATTGAGGTTTAAAGACTTCCAAGTGTCTTGAAAGTATAATTGCTGTAATAATTAAGGAAAAAATATTAAAATATAAGAGTGAAAATCCTGTAACATTATTATTAATAAGCATGTAAGAAACAACATTTACCAGTAAAACATAAACAGGAAGCGAAAAAGTTGAAATTGTATTTGCAATTAAAACTTTTCTTTTAAATGCGAATACAATAAACCAAACAACAAGCCATCCTATCAGGATAAAATAGTTTATGACCATAAAAATTCCCGCCCCTGTGGCTAATCCCCTGCCGCCTTTAAACTTCAACCATACAGGATAGTTGTGTCCCAGTATCAATGCACATGCGCCAATCATTGCTGATGCATATCCCAAATTAAGCACATAAAGCATAATATAAACAGGTAGCGCGCCTTTAAGTACATCTGTTAAAAGAACTGTAATGCCAATTAATTTAGACTTTGATACCTGGAAAGAGTTCAGCGTTCCTACATTCCCTGAGCCTTCTTTGGTAAGATCTTTATTTGACCTTGCCTTTACAAGAAGGTACGCTGTTGGGAAAGAACCAATTAAATAACAAAGAACGAAAATGACTGAATTATTTACAATAAATAATTCAGTCATTAAAATTGATCCAGAAATCTAACATCATTCTGGTAAAGCATTCTTATATCTTTAATACCGTATTTCATCATTGTGATTCTTTCCATACCCATACCAAATGCGTAACCCGTGTATTCTTCAGGATCTATGTTAACTGACCTGAATACATTGGGGTCAACCATTCCGCAGCCGCCAATTTCAAGCCAGCCGGTTTCTTTGCATGTCTTACAGCCTTTACCGCCGCAAATAAAACATGATACATCAACCTGGCCTGATGGCTCAGTAAATGGGAAAAAACTTGGTATGAACCGGGTTTTGGTATCTGAACCATAGAATTTCTTAAAGAAGTATGCCAGTACCCCTTTTAGGTCCTGCATGCTTACGTTTTTATCAACATATAAGCCTTCCAACTGGTGAAACATAAAATAATTCTTGTAAGTAACAGTTTCATTCCTGAAAACTTTACCCGGGCTGATAATTCTTAACGGTGGTTTATTTTTAAGCATAGTTCTTATCTGTACGGGTGAAGTATGAGTCCTTAACACATACTTTTTATCTTTATCGGTTTTACTCTGTACGTAAAAAGTATCCTGCATATCTCTGGCAGGATGGTGCGCGGGGGTGTTGAGCGCATCAAAATTATAGAATTCTTCTTCAAGCTCGGGTCCATCTGTAACTTTAAATCCTATTTCGCGGAATATCTTAACCATTTCCGCAAGTGTTTGTGAAATCAGGTGTTCACGCCCAATGCTGAATTTAGCAGCGGGTAATGTGAGGTCTAAAACTTCCTTACCGGAGCCGGAACTATCGAAGAGTTCTTTTAAAGAATTAAACCTTGCTTCAGCAAGCTTTTTAACTTCATTCAGCTTTTTGCCAACTGCAGGTTTTTCCTCTTTGCTAATGTTCTTCAGCTCTTCGAATAATCCGGTTAATAGCCCGTTTCTTGAAATGAACTTCAGCCTGAAGTTCTCAAGTTCATCCGGATTACTAACAGGAAATGAGTTTATTTCCTCTTCTATTTTTACAAGATCAGATAACATTTACTATTATCAGCTTAATGCAAATTTAACAACTTCTGTGAAAGCAGCAGGATTATCATACGCTAACTGGGCAAGAACTTTCCTGTTGATATCGATATTCTTTTTGTGGAGTGCGCCAATTAATTTTGAATATGTTGTGTTATTATCTCTTGCGGCTGCGTTTATTCTGACTGTCCAGATATTACGCATAACTCTTTTTTTGAGTTTTCTGCCTGAATAAGCATGCTGTCCGGCTTTTTCTACACTGTGTTTCGCAACTGTTGTGACTTTACTTCTTCTTCCCCAAAAGCCTTTCGCTTTTGCGAGCATTCTCTTGCGTCTTTTCCTTGAAGCTACTGCGTTTACTGAACGAGGCATTTTGTTGTATCTCCTGTTATATTATTTTTATTTTTCGTTAATTAAGCAAGAAGCATTCTTTTTACACGTTTTAAATCTGCATCCGAAACCAATGCGTCGTGTCTTAGCTGTCTTATCCTCTTTGATGACTTCTTTGTGAGAATATGCCTTTTTAAAGAATGTTTCCTTTTTACTTTTCCAGATCCTGTAACTTTAAATGACTTAGCCGCGCCGCGGTTAGATTTCATTTTTGGCATTTTAAATACCTTGCTTTCTATAATGATTTATTAATTTCTATATTACTAAATTACAATGTTAACTAAAATCAATCTTTATCAATCACTTCGGGTTTATCGATAACTTCAGTTTCAACAATTAATTCCGGTTTAATTATATCTTCGGCTTTAGTAGTAACTTCAGTTTTAGAAGTAACTTCAGCTTTTGAAAGAACGCCGGGTTTTGATTTTTCGAGTGTCTTTTTATACTCGTCAATCTTCTTTTTCTCAGGTATAAGCATAACTGAAAGGTATCTGCCTTCCATTTTGGGAGGCTGCTCAATTTTACCGACAATAGTTAATTTTTCGAGTATTTCATCCATTAGCTTTCTTCCTATATCCTGATGAACCATCATTCTCCCGATAAATATAATAGTAGCTTTTACCTTGTGACCCTGAATAAGAAACTCGGTCAAGTGGCGGCATTTGAAATCCATATCATGTGTATCGGTATTTGGATGAAACCTGATTTCCTTAAGCTGAGTCGAGCTTTTGCTCTTTTTCTGTTCTTTTTCTTTTTTCTGTTTTTCGTAATTGTATTTGCCAAAATCACCTATTTTACAAACCGGAGGCTTGGCGTTAGGTGAAACTTCAATCAGGTCAAGTCCTTTGGCTCTTGCCATCTTAAGGGCTTCCTGTGTAGGTTTAACTCCGGCCTGATCGCCGTTATCATCTATAACCCTTACTTCGGGAACGCGTATCTGTTCATTGATACGGGTTTTGATCTTTCTTTCCTTAATAATTTACTCCTTTTAAAGTTAATTTATTTTTTTTGTATCTCTTTCTTCTGTGATAGACGCAATAAAATTATCCAGTTCAAATGTCCCAAGATCACCTTTTTTATGCGCTCTTACAGTGATATTTCCATTTTGTTTTTCTTTATCACCCAGAACAATCATATATGGTACTTTCTTTGTTTCCCAATCGCGGATTTTGTAACCTACTTTTTCGCTTCTTGTATCAAGCTGAACCCTGAAACCATTTGCTCTTAGTTTATCGTAAACTTCCTTTGCATAATCCGCCTGATTATCGGTTATTGGAAGTACAGCAACCTGATATGGAGATAACCATAAAGGAAAATTACCTGCAAAATGTTCTATTATCATTCCGATAAATCTTTCAAAGCTGCCGAATATAGCCCTGTGAACCATAACAGGTCTATGTTTCTGTCCGTCACTGCCTTCATATGTCAGGTCAAATCGTTCAGGCAGATTATAATCAAGCTGAATAGTTGCTATTTGCCAATCTCTGTTCAAAGCATCTTTAATGTTAACATCAATTTTCGGACCGTAAAAGGCACCATCTTTTTCATTGACAACATATTTCATATCATTTGCATTAAGCGCGGCAGCAAGCGCTGCTTCAGCGTTATTCCAGGTCTCAATTGAACCCATCGCATTATCAGGTCTGGTTGATAGACAGAATCTTGGCTCTAAACCGAACAATGCATAAAATCTTTTTATCAAACCCATTACACCGGTAATTTCTACCTGAATCTGTTCAGGAGTGCAGAAGATGTGAGCATCATCCATGGTTATCTGCCTTACACGGAACATACCGCCTAAAGCTCCGCGAAGTTCATTCCTGTGAAGTCTGCCTATTTCGCTTAATCTTAAAGGAAGGTCTTTATAGCTTCTCATCTTAGATGAATATACTAAAGTTGCTTCCGGGCAGTTCATTGGTTTAAGGTAATATGTTTCATCGCCATCATCAATCCTGAACATATGCTCTTTGTAATGCTCTAAATGCCCTGACTGCTCAAATAGTTTATCTTTAACCATGATCGGTGTATTTATCTCATCATAGCCATTGTTATCATGAATATCGCGCCAGTATTTCTCAAGCTCTTTGAATATTACCATACCATTAGGCAGCCAAAAAGGTGCCCCCGGACTATACTCATGGAACATAAACAGCTCTAACTCTTTACCAAGTTTCCTGTGATCCCTTTTTTTAGCTTCTTCCAATAGATAAAGGTAATCATCAAGTTCTTTTTTCTTTGGGAAAGATATTCCATATATCCTTTGCAATTGCTGACGGTCTGAATCACCGCGCCAGTATGAACCTGAAACGCTTAGTAATTTTACATTCTTAAGCTTTGCAGTAGTTGGCATGTGCGGACCGCGGCATAAGTCAGTGAATCCGCCTTGATGATACAGTGAAACGAATTCTTCGTTCTTAGCAATATCTTCGAGTATTTCTACTTTATATGGATCAGGTCTTTTGGTCTTGAAGTAAGCAATAGCATCTTCACGCTTTAGATCCTCGCGCTCGGTTTTAAGGTCACGTTTTGCAATCTCAAGCATTTTATCTTCAATCTTTTTCAGGTCATCTTCCAAAAACTTATGTTCTGAATCAACATCATAATAGAAACCGTTCTCTATGGGCGGACCAACGCCAAATTTTGCGCCTGGGAACAGTTCTTCTATTGCCTGCGCCATAATATGGCTTGTAGTATGCCAGTAAACTTTCCTGCCTTCATCATCACCGAACTTATAGAACTTTACAGAAGCGTCTTCATTCAAAGGCTTGTCAAGATCCACAAGTTTACCGTTAACATCAGCAACAAGCACATCTTCAGCAAGACCCTTACTTATATATCCGGCAATATCAAATGATGAGCTCCCTTTAGGAAACTCTTTTATGCTCCCATCGGGGAAAGTAATATTTATATTTTCGTTATTGCTCAATTATATGACTAAATTAAAAATTGTTATCAGACATCAGTAAAAATCAAATTTTACGTTCTGCGAATGAGACCCTTCGCCACTTCCTTCGCTAAAGCGAAGCAAGTCACTCAGGGTTTACTATTATTTAAGCTGGTAATATCTTCTTATTATATCAATTTCTTTCTGAATAGCTCCTCTGTTTACTGATGAATTAATAAAATCATCATAAACATACTGGTCTTCCAGGTTGTAATCATTTTCTTTTAAATTTGTTTCAAAGAAATTTAATGCTTCACGTTCATCAGATTTCATGAAATCGGCTGTTGTTGAAGCAGTATCTGATTTAGCTCTGATGCCTGCTTTAACAAAGTTCATAAGATAAGTAAACTGCTTTATTGCTTCACTGTTTATGTAAACTCCGGCTTTGCGACCCATTACCATATCTTCGTTGATAATTTCATTACATCTTGCTATCAATCCTTCGCGTTTATTTTCATCTATCTTCGGCATATTTATAATATCACTGAATGCGCCTTTAATTTTACTGTAATATGACTCTCCCTGAACTATTTTTACATCAGTATATTTTGTGAATGTTAAATTCCAAATATCCGGAGTTTTTGGGTTTTTTGATTCAATCTTCTTCTGACCCTGAATAAACAGATTTGATCCAATTACTTTCTTGGGATCTTCGGGGATAGCATAGCTTACTTCTGTGGGATTCCCAAGATAGAAGATACCGGGTCTGGTTGAAACATTTCTCTGAAGAACTTCGGCAGTTGTTAGCAGGCTTGAATTAGGTTTGTTTACTTCAGGCGAGGTTGCAAGATATTTATAAGCCTGTTCAACTGAACCATATACGGTAGTGCTGGTATAGATATAACTTGTGCTAAGCTGAGACATCATCGTTTCATCACCTGCTCCGAGATTTGAGTAACCTTCCATTTTTATATTTATCATTCCGCCATTATTTGCAATATTGAATGTTGCAGGAATCAGGATAATATTGTTTTTTCTGGCTGTAAAATTGATAGCCCAGTAATCATCATTGTAATTTTTAACATTGTTTATCAATAGGTCATCTTTGTACAGAAATTTGATTATTTTTTCGGGTCCTACAGTTATAGTGATAATGATAAGAAAATTATGTTCTTTGAACTCATCATCATTTGTGTTTAATACAAGATCCCCGAAAGTTATTGTGAACGGGTCGTAGATATTTACGATATCTTTTTGAGAGTATATCTGAGAAAATAAATTGGATGAAAATAAAAACAAAAACAGAAAGATTGATATTTTAATATTTTTAATCATTGATGTATTTTATTAAATTTAATTGTTTCAAAAAAAATGAACACAGAAAGTATTGTTATTGATTAATAAACATATTTAAAACAGACAGTAGTTTCGCGAACTTGAAGAGTCCCCTTATTAGCATTAATTAAACACTCAAGTTAATGTCTAAAGAAAAACTCCGCTAGAACATAAAAATAAAAGTATAAAAAATAGAACACTGATGAAACTGATGAAACTGATTTTCGCTGATTTTATCTGTGTATATCCGCAACATTTGCGTCATCCGTGTTCTATTACTATTGTTTAGAGATTTTCTTAAACTATCGCTTTGTGGGCGATATCCCGATTTCATCGGGACGAGAATATCTGTATATAAGATTATGCTTTATTTATATTCAACCCACAATTTATATGTATCGCTTGTGGGCGATACTGGAATCGAACCGGTGACCTCCACGATGTCAACGTGGCGCTCTAACCAACTGAGCTAACCGCCCTATACAATTTGCAATTAACAATGAGCAATTACCAATTATGACAATAATTAATAATCATTTATACCTAAATAAAACTGGATATTTTAGATCAACAATAAACGAGGCGAATTAACGAAAATCTTCCTGACTTTGAATATGATACGAGGTTATCTATTGATAACACCGGAACAGTTTTAGCAGTCAAGCGGGCTAAATAGTTCATTATTAGACTACTAATTTAGTGAAAAAAT
>JANPBV010000112.1:0-3976 GCA_031430615.1 Ignavibacteria bacterium
ACAAGTGTTAAAAGCGCTATTGCTATTTCCATGCTCTATCCTGACCGAAGGGAAGGATCTAATAATTGAATATCAAATTACCTTTTTCTTCGAAAATTTAATTTATCTTATCCCGCAAATTACTCAAAATACGGTTATAAATAAATCATAAAAATATTCACTTTGAAATGACAAAGAGACCTGCCAGGTTTATAAAACCCGGCAGGTCTTGCAAGTAACAATTACTTAAAAAACACTAAATAAAAAAAACTTTCATTTCATTTGCAATGTAAGTTTTGTAACTTTGCGTTAATCAATTGATAATAGATATGTTTGAGCATTCAAAAACTAAGCTCGCTTCACGAAAGGTTTTCAGACACAGGATGCTGAAGTTTTCTATGATAAGTTTTGCTATTTTCTCAATTTCACTTTTTATCGGTATCCTGGGATATCATTTACTGGCTCATTTACGATGGGTTGATTCATTTCTCAACGCATCAATGATATTAGGCGGAATGGGTCCTGTTGATGAACTTATGACTAAAGAAGCTAAAATATTTGCAGGTATGTACTCACTCTTCAGCGGTGTGGCATTTCTTTCAAGTATGGCTTTATTTTTAACCCCAATACTTCACCGATTCATGCATAAATTCCATTTGGATTTGGATGAAGACACTAAATCAGAGGAGTGAAAATGAGTCTTTACTTTAAAAAGGAAAGAAATATACACGCTCAAATGTTCATTTGTTAATTGATTCCTAGCTAAGCTATCGGGATGTTATAGTTAAACAGTTTTCAAACATAATATAAAATATGATAACTACAGTTTTATTTGATTTTGATGACACATTATTTGATCACAGGCATTCAACCCGGGAGGGATTAAGATCTGTATGGAAAAGATATACATGTTTTCAGGATATGACACTTGAAGAACTTGAACAAGAACATTCACTTCTTCTTGAAAAGATACATTTTTCTCATGTTTTGTTCGGTAAAATGACAATGGATGAAGCGAGGGCTGAAAGATTCAAGTTTGCATTTTTAAACAGGGGAGTTGAAGTTGATTTCAATACCGCAAATAACGCGTCTGAGATTTACAGAATGTCTTATATTAAGCATAGAAGAAAATCAGAAGGTTCAGAAGAATTACTTAAGTTTCTGCATAAAAATTATAATATCGGTATTATCACTAATAATCTTATTTCTGAACAGCAGGAAAAATTAGAGTACCTTGGGTTTGGCAATTATATAGATATTATGCTTACATCAGAAGAAGCGGGCATCGCCAAACCTGAAAAGGAAATATTTAATTTAGCCCTTGGTAAACTTAACGCTAAGCCGGATGAAACAATTATGATCGGTGATTCTTGGGTCCATGATATTGAAGGAGCTCATAATGCAGGTATTAAATGTATTTGGCTGAATCACACAAAAATTAATTGTCCTGATCCATCTATTGCTATTGAAATAAGGTCACTTAAAAATCCTGAATATATTCAATCACTTTTTAGTAAATAATATTTTATAAAAAAAATATGATAAAGTTATATTTATTAACCGTACTTTTATCTGTAAATATTATGTCTCAATCGGTATTTAAAGAAAATGAACAGTTAGTTTCAACGTACTCGATTGTTGCCCGTGATAGCGTGACAGGTGAAATGGGTGTAGCAGTTCAATCGCACTGGTTCAATGTGGGAGTTATTGTCGGCTGGGGCGAAGCCGGTGTTGGGGTAATTGCAACACAGTCGTTCGTAAATCCGGCATTCGGCATTAAGGGTCTGGATCTACTGAAACAGGGCAAAACTCCTAAGCAAGTTGTTGATGAACTAATAGCAGGTGATGAAGGCAGAGATTTCCGTCAGCTTGCTGTATTGGACGCAAACGGTAACACTGCTTCATACACAGGCAGCAAATGCATTGATGCAGCGGGAAATATTGCAGGGGTGAACTATTCTGTTCAGGCAAACTTGATGCTGAATAATAAAGTGTGGTCCGCGATGGAAAAAGCTTTCAATGAAACCCCCGGGAAACTGGCTGAGAGGATGATTGCAGCGCTTGAAGCTGCACAGGGAAAAGGCGGTGATATCAGGGGGATGCAAAGCGCATCAATCATGGTATGGAAGGGTAAATCAACCGGTGGACCGTGGAATGATAAACTGATTGATCTGAGGGTTGAAGATAACATAAATCCAGTTGCTGAACTGAAAAGATTATTAACTGTACAGCGGGCATATGACCATATGAATGCAGGTGACTTAGCAACTGAAAAAAATGATATGAAACTTGCAATGAATGAATACAATGCAGCAATGGAAATGTTCCCAGATAACTTAGAAATGAAGTATTGGACTGCGGTTACACTTGCCAACAATGGCAGATTGAACGAGGCATTACCATTGTTTAAGATTGTGTTTGCTGCCGATAAGAACTGGAAAGAATTAACACCAAGATTACCAAAATCTGGTTTACTTACAGTGAGTGATGAGGATTTGAAGAAAATTATGAGCACGGGCGAGAAGAATGAAAAATAACAATGAGTAATTATCAATGAATAATTATTCTAAGTACACGACAGTTTTTATTACATTAGGTTTAGATTTAGCAAGAATCCCGTAGGGATTCCACATTTATAGATAAATTTATTGAATATTAACCGATGCCGTAGGTATCGTACATAAATATATTCCTATTAGTCGTACAATGCGCGACACCTACGGTGTCGTAAGCTATCTTCATGTTAATTATAAATGTTTGACGCCTACGGCGTCATTTATTAGTTAAAATCTCTATAGTCATAAAAAATTGTCGTGTACTATGATAATTAATAATGAACATTAAAAAATAACTAACTTTCAATCCCGCTAAGCAGAACGTCCTGCTAAAGCAGGATAAACTGTGACTGCAGGAAAGCACAAAAAGGGAAAGTCAGGCTGAATTTCACGCCTGCCTTGAAGAGCGGAGCGAAGAAAGGAATTTGCGCGAATTAGAATCTTTGTCATGTGGAATCGTAACTTGTTACGAAGTTTATTTCAGTATCTAAAATATTATTATTAACAGACCCTGAAACAAGTTCCTAAAGGAGTAGCAGGGTGACAAAATTATATCATTTTCCAGTTGTAGGTGCTACTACTGCTTCTACAGTTTTTACCGATAACGTAAGTAACAAAAATATGGCTGATAACAACATAAAAGAACAAAAAATAAACGATACAGATATCCCAAACCTTGGGCTATCTAACCGTGATATTTCACGGCAAAGGCTTCTGAATAAGAACGGCTCGTTTAACAGTCGCAGGAGAGGTTTGCCGTTTTGGGAAACATTTAATTTTTATCATTACCTCGTTGGCATTTCCTGGCTAAAGTTTTCTGTGATAATATTCACCGGATATGTGTTCCTGAATTTTTTATTTGCATTGGTATATTATGCGCTTGGTGTTGAAACTCATTTGTTGGGGGTCATAGCAAATAATGAGCTTGATAAATTTCTTGAATCATTTTTCTTCAGCGCGCAGTCGTTTACAACGGTTGGATATGGCAGGATAAGTCCGGTTGGGGTGTGGACAAGCTCCATAGCTGCATTTGAATCACTGGTAGGCTTAATGTGCCTTGCAATTGCGACGGGTTTGTTTTACGGCAGGTTCGCTAAACCTGTATCAAAAGTGCTCTACAGTAAGAATGCAGTTATAGCTCCATTCAAAGATGTAACCGGATTCCAGTTCAGAATTGCAAATGAGCAGAAAAGTGAGCTGATAGATGTTGAGGTTAGGGTAATGTTCAGCATACTCAAAGAAGAAAATGCAAATTCACCTAACAGGAAGTATTACAACCTGAAACTTGAATTCAGTAAAATAAATTTCTTCTCGCTTATATGGACGGTAAATCATATCATAGATAGTGAGAGTCCGTTGTACGATTTAACAAAAGATGATCTCACAAACGGTCATGCGGAGTTTTTAATCCTAATACAGGGATATGATGATACATTTATGTC
>JANPBV010000113.1:0-3702 GCA_031430615.1 Ignavibacteria bacterium
CTGAAAGTTGAGTGCGGCGGAAGTGACTCAGTATTTGTATCGTTTTCAAAGTAAAGATTTTTAAGAAAATATTTAAATCAAAGCCCGGTAATTATCGGGCTTTTTAATTTACTTCACCAATACCATTTTCTTTGATTCAACAAATCCATCTGTCTCAAGTTTATAAAAATACACACCACTGGGATAGTTTGATGCATCCCAATCTACACTGTAACTCCCTGACATCATTTGCTGATTTACCAATTGAGCAATTTCCCTGCCAAGGATATCATAAATAAATAATTTCACCAACACACCCCGTCCTGCGGACACCCCTCTCGAGAGGGGAATTTCAAATTTAATATTCGTTACAGGATTGAATGGGTTTGGATAGTTTTGAGAAAGGGAGAATTTATCCGGAGTAACGCCTATATTTTGGCTTACAAATGTTAATCCGCCGTTGGTAGTTTTTAATACTACACCTGAATCGCCGCAAACGTAGCCATTTTGAGCATCAATAAATGAAAATCCTTTAACATTAAAACTCCCCAGCGATAGCATTTGCTGAAATAATATCCCCCCATTATTGCTTACAAAAAGTCTGCCGGAACCCGGATAGGTATGATCAGTTCCAAGAAACCATCCGGTGATATCATTTACGAACCTGATATTTTGAACATGCAGATTGTTTGGAACCGAGATTTGAGACCAGTTCAAACCAAAATTTGTCGTTCTTAGCAGCAAAGCGGAATCGCACCCGGCAAACCCAAGACCTGAAGATCTTAAGAAAACCGATTCAATGTACTTGGTAGAACCTGTTGAATAAGGAGTCCAGTTCGATCCGCCATTTGATGTATACAATATCCCTTTTACTCCGCTGGGGCTTATTGAAACAAATCCTGTGTTTGCATCTGCAAAATAAATATTTCCTGTTGTCGAACCGGTGTATATTGTATTCCAGCCAGCACCTGAATTTTTCAAGATATTTGAATATGAAGTAAGATAAGAAATACCTCCGGTTTCAAAAACATCTAAATTTGCAACACCCAATGATATAGTACTATATCCTCTATTTCCCCCCCACGTGACTCCGCCATCAGTTGACTGCTGAATACCGGTACTGGAATATCCACCAATTCCGGGCCAGTAAGTTTTCCTGTACCAGCTTGTTGGTGAATAGAGCCACAGCCCCATCAAAGAACTTGAGCCTTCGAACCAACTGTTGCTTCCGCAAAATGAGATATTCCATTTATCTCCTCCATTGGTAGTGGTAAACAAAAGTGAGCCGTTCCCCATCATAGCTCCTGTTGAGAGACTTGTAAACGAGATCCTGCTTAAAGGTGACATAGAACCGCCGATATGGGTTGCAAACTGGTTCTGTAATTGACTGTAACACCTTAGTATCCAGCCTTGTGCGCCGCAAACATAAGCCGTATTTGAATCAACCACACTAATATCATAGTAGGTGTTCCCTGAGAAAAGCTGATTGGAACACCAGGCATTCCAGCTCAATCCTCCGTTTGTTGTTCTTGATATTGGTCCGTTCTTACCGTACACAAAGCCTGTATTTGAGTTTGCAAATTTGACATAATTTTCCTGACCCGAGTAACCAACCTGGAAGCTGCTCCATGTATTCCCGCCATTGGTTGTCTTCATTGATCCCACGCGAGCAGTCATATATCCAGTAAGCGAATTAATAAAGGAAACACTGTATAAATTTTCATTCCCAACTGTTTGAATGCTCCAGTTCACCCCGCAGTTTACAGTCTTTAAAAATTTACCGCTGTCACCGCATACATAACCTGTGAGTGAATCATAAAAATATACATATCTCAGGTTAGTTGAAGTTATATTGGAAGACTGCCACCCTGTTATGCCGCTTGTAGTCTTAAAAAGTTCTCCATGGTCCCCAACCACAAAACCTGTATTTTGATTGACAAATGTAATTGATCTGAACGCATAGCCGTTGTTTGTCGCAACAGAAGTCCAGTTTGTTCCCCCGCTGGATGTGTATAATATCAGCCCGCCATTTCCAGCGATGTAACCTGTATTAACATCAAAAAAATACATTGAATACAGATCTCGGGTTGTATATGTAGGAATATTTATCCAGTTATTTGAACCCGAAATGTTTTTCAGGAATGTTCCGCCTGAGCCAATTACATAACCTGTATTTTGATTAAAAAATTTTATCGAGTAGAAATCAATTTGTGGATATGGATTACGGTAGACCCAATCTGAATTTTGAGTTAATAAAATGGATGGAAGAAGGAGTAGAAAAGTAATATAGGCTTTCATAAGCCGCCTCCTGTTTAGTTTCAAACCGTTTCCGGTTTACTCAAATATAATCAATAAAGCTTGAAATTATTATTGATTTATTTACATAGTTTTAAAAATTGCAATTATAGTCTATTTACGTTATTTTTGTTAAAAACTTATTATGTCAACTAAAGAACAGGTCATATTTACAGTTCAGAAAATGTCACCTGAAGCAACTATTGATGAAATCTTAGATGAGTTGATCTTTATCAAGAAAGTTCAAACAGGAATTTCACAATCAGAAAAAGGTGAAACATTTACTACTGATGAAGCAAAAGAAAAATTAGCTAAATGGCTGAAGTAAACTGGACAAGATTAAGTTTTATTTTTTAAACAAAAATTGATAAGAATTCATATATAAAAAAATTAATTAATGGATCCCCACTTTCGTGGGGATTACGGTAATCATATGCATATAATTGACTGGATCATAATCGTTTTATACTTCGTTATAAGTCTTGCAATAGGTTTATATTTCTATAAAAGAGCAAGCGGCAACACTGAAGATTTTTTCCTCTCAGGCAGGCAATTGCCGTGGTGGCTTGCCGGACTTAGCATGGTTGCAACAACGTTTGCGGCTGATACCCCGCTTGCTGTAGCTGAGCTTGTTGGGCAAAACGGTATTGCAGGCAACTGGCTGTGGTGGAATATGCTAATTGGCGGAATGCTAACCGTTTTCTTTTTTGCAAAGCTATGGCGAAGAGCAGGCATATTGACGGATGTTGAATTCATTGAGCTAAGGTATTCGGGTAAGTCGGCTTCTTTCTTACGGGGATTTAAAGCCATATACCTCGGTATCTTTATGAACTGTATAATCATGGGCTGGGTAAATCTGGCGATGGGTAAAATACTGCTTGGAATGTTTCCTGAATATGTTAATACCGGTAATGTAATTTATTTCCTTGGTGCCGGTATGTTCATAACAGCAATTTACTCCGCGATATCAGGTTTATGGGGTGTCACCGTTACAGATGCATTCCAGTTTGTACTTGCAATGGCAGGATGTATAATATTAGCTATCGTAGTTGTTAACTCACCTGAAATTGGCGGCATCAGCGGTCTGCAGGAAAAATTACCAGATTGGGCTTTGAGGTTCACTCCCCAGATTGGCGGTGATACGGGAACTTCTACCGGCACAGGCGGCATTTTAATGATGACAGTATCAACGTTTCTGGCTTTTATAGGTATTCAATGGTGGGCTAGCTGGTATCCAGGCGCGGAACCGGGTGGCGGTGGTTATATAGCGCAAAGAATGATGTCCGCCAAAGATGAGAAAAACTCACTACTTGCAACGTTGTTCTTTCAAGTAGCCCACTATTGTATCAGACCTTGGCCATGGATACTTGTCGGACTCTCGGCAATTGTGCTCTACCCAGAGCTTTCAATGGAAGATAAGGGTCTTGG
>JANPBV010000114.1:0-2157 GCA_031430615.1 Ignavibacteria bacterium
CATTCATTGATACCGATTACGTTGCTGGTACTTTAGATAAAAATATGAGTGAGGGTCTTGTAATTAATTTAACCGGACTTGATTGCGTAACATTTGTTGAAAACTGCCTTACATTTGCCCGCTGTGTTAAGCTGGGAAAGACAAGTTTTGATGACTACAAGTCCGAACTTAAGAAAATACGCTATCGTGACGGTCAATTAGACGGCTATGCCAGCCGTTTGCATTATTTCTGTGACTGGATATATGATAACGAGAATAAAGGCATTGTGAAGAATATTACTGCTGATATTGGAGGAGTATCATATGATAAAAAAATTGATTTCATGACAACTCATACTAAATCATATAAACAGCTATCCAGCAGTTCAGAGCTTGATGGTATTAAAATAGCTGAAGAAGCAATAAATTCAAGAAATTATTATTACATTCCAACCAATGCGATTTCCAAATCATACGACCTGATGCAAACCGGAGATATAATTGCTACCACAACCAGTATCGGCGGACTCGACGTAACCCACACTGGATATGTTTACAAAGATGGAGGCGGAACGTACTTTATGCACGCTTCATCAAAGAGCAAGAAAGTTATTATCTCACCAATGGAATTGCAGGAATACGTTGAAGGTGATTCAAAAAAGACAGGAATTATGATCGCAAGGCCGTTGGAAGTATAAGGTCACCATACCCGCGCTACGCCTGCCTATGGCATGGAAGGCGGGTATCTCGAATATAAACCTAACTTTTATTTTTCCAATTGAAATTTGTTATGTTACAAGATACCAACTCTATTAACTTATTTAAATTTATTTAAGGTAACCTTTATATGGAAAATATCAAAATATGATTGAAGTGAGAGTTCCCCGCCTGCTCGGGGAAATTATAACTACTCTTCACAAACAACAACAGCGCTGCCGTACTCTTTTGTATGCGAAATGCTTATATGATACTTAAATTTTGAATATTCGCTCTGCTTAACATGATTAATATACGGCTTACCTCTCTCATCATTTAAAATCTCAATATCTTTCCATCCAAAATCTTTTGAAATTCCGGTGCCAATAGCTTTGCTGTACGCTTCCTTCGAGGCAAACCTGCCTGCAAAATGCAGTTCAGCATCACTGAATTTCTTGCAGTACGCTATTTCGTTATCAGTCAATATCCGCTTAAAGAACTTATCACCGTATTTTTCCATAATGCTTTTAATACGCGCTACTTCGATTATGTCTATCCCAACACCTTTTATCATATATCTTTTTAAGTCAGGGCTAAAGCCCAATTTAGTTTCTAATTCTTTTTCCCCACCCTAAAGGGTGGGGTTATGAAATAATGAGTCAGTAAATTATAGTTACGGGTTATGAAAAAACAGTGATTTTTTTAACCCCGCCATTTATGGCGGGGTTCTCAGCTTGTGAAATAATGGGCTTTAGCCCTGACTTTTTAAGTTAAATTTCTTTATGAAATCTTCGTATTCTTCCTGAAAGCTCATCTTCTTATGATGTTCTTCCTGATTCTTAATATAATTTCTAACTTTATCAAGAATTGATTCGCTCACTGAAACCGCAAAATAATCATCTGCCCATTTAAGTTTAGGTTTTACTAAATTATTTTCATTTGCCCAAAAAGAAGCTTCGCCTTTTATAAGCTGCAATGTCTTTGATAAACTCATATCTGCATTTAAAGTAAATAAACAATGAACGTGATCAGTATATCCATTTAAATGATCAATATAAATTCCTTTTTCTTTTGCATTAGTTCTTATGTGCTGAAAAAGTACTTTCCGAATATCTTTAGTTAAAATATGAGCACGGTTTTTAGTACCCCATACTGCATGAATCCATACTTTTACAAATGACATTGATTTTAGTCAGGGCTAAAGCCCGGTTAAGTTTCTAATTCTATAACCCCACCCTAAAGGGTGGGGTTAATAGATTTATACAAATTTATAATTCCTTACACAAAAAGCGGATGGTTAAAATATTCATTTAATTTTATATTTCTCTGCAAAAAACGGGTGGTTAATATTTATTTTATTTATATATCCCTACGCATAAAAGTGGGGTTAAAATATTTATTATTATTTCATTATTACACTGTCTGAAACATGGCTAGTAACAAATAAATTACAATCTAGTCTTACACTAACCCCGCTATTTA
>JANPBV010000115.1:0-12651 GCA_031430615.1 Ignavibacteria bacterium
GGACTGAAACTGATACCGCTTAAATTATAACTTGATCTGATCTTTACTTTATCCTGCTGCGCTTCC
Source organism: Ignavibacteria bacterium (assembly GCA_031430615.1). Lineage (GTDB taxonomy): Bacteria > Bacteroidota > Ignavibacteria > Tepidaquicellales > OLB5 > OLB5. The sequence goes on from JANPBV010000115.1 coordinate 67, forward strand.
ATTAAGTCGATTGTTCCCCTGATTGCATCCGGCATAAACATCATTGGTAATTTGGTATTTTCAGATAAGAAACATTCATATTTCCCTTTCCTTACGGCATCATAAAATATTTCAACTGCATAATCGGTAGTACCACCCCCTGCTTCTGTCTTATAGCTGATTAATCCCGGGTAGCGAACACTTCTTACATCCACACCATACTTCTTAAAATAATATTCACACCACCTCTCGCCGGCTAACTTACTTATCCCATATACAGTCGAAGGCTCCATAATTGTGAATTGCGGAGTACTTACATTAGGAGTAGTTGGGCCGAAAACTGCAATTGAGCTGGGCCAGAATATCTGTTTTATGTTACCTTCTTTAGCCATATCTAAAATACTAAGCAGGCTTTTCATGTTTAAATCCCATGCTTTTTTTGGATTTTTCTCTGCGCTACCGGAAAGCATTGCTGCCAATAAATACACTTTGGATATACTATGTTTTTTAAAAGTATCAATTACTGTTTTTTCGTTCATTACATCGAGTATTTCAAAGGGTCCTGTTGACATAACATCATTAGCAGCGTTTTTAATATCGCTTGCAATTACATTATCATTTCCAAAGCGGTTTCTTAATTCAAGGGTTAAGTCAGAGCCAATTTGTCCTGAGGCTCCGATAACAATAGTTTTACTCATTTTCTTTGTTTATTTTTTCTTTCTTTAATTTTTTTGCAGAATTTGCTAACACTCTCAGATCAATTAACATTAATAAATAATCCATTCTTTCAGATGGTGTCATTTGTAAGATATTTTTTTCCAAATGACCATCAAATAACGGGTCTATAATTTTATTTATCTCCTTACTCATTATTAATAATTTTCTTCAGTTCATTAATATCATCCCTGTCTTTACTCCTTAATGGATGAACTTTTGATTTTGCATAAATCAAATCTTCTTTTGAAGAAACTGCAACATCAATTCCTTTAATATGCATAATTTCTGCATTTAAGTATAATTCTTCAAAGGTTTTAGGATAAGAGAGGAATATATCCAACTGAATAATTGAGTCTGGTACAGTAAGAGTATACACTAATGCCCCTTTTTCTTTTACCCATAATTCCCTTTTGACTGGGTCAAGCAGACTTTCTATAGGCTCAGGTATCCTTGGCTTTAACCCTATAGATTTTGCAGTCTCAATAACCTTATTAATATTTTCAGAACTTATTGAAATAGAAATATCCAAATCAAAAGTAGCTCTATCAACTCCATGCAAAAAGCAAGCTACACCACCACAGACTACAAATTCTACTTTTTTAGCAGAAAGAGCAGTTATAAGATCCCATATATTATTTTGAATATTGCTCATCTGTTCAAACTGGTTTTCAATTTTTTCTTCATTCTGTCCCGCTTACTTTTCGGCTGTTCTTCGAATTTTTCTTTTAATTTATTTTTATCTTCTTCAGTGAGATTCTTTAATTTGGGTTGATGTTTTGAAGTATCCTGCTGTAACTCTTTATTTATATCAGCTTTCGTTTCTGGATGTGTAATCTGGGTTGTTTTGTTTTTTACACTGTCTATAATTTTAAGAGTATCAACTTTAACCTGAACAATTGTATCTTTTTGCTGAGATAACTCTTCATCCATTTTTCCCTTCAGTAATACCTGCCAAATGGTGAATATTGCTGCTATCATTAAAACAAAAGCGCCGATTATCAAATATGTTTCTTTTACATGCTTCGGTTTGGCTTCCGGATTATCTTTATTTTCTTCTGTCATTTGATCAATTGGAATACAGTGAAAGTTATTTAGATACTAAATTCCTTCAACAATTACCTGTGGGGTAACTTTTGTTTTTGGAATAAGCGCAGGCCAATATGCAACCACATCACTTGCCTTGGGTCTGCCGCCTGCAAAACCTGTTACACTTGGCGGACCGGTTAATATTAATGGCGCAATTTCCTTACTGAATCTTTCTATAGTGGCTTTATCCTTTGCCCGCACCCCGATCCTTAAAACAACTTCGCTCAAATCATCACGCTTTTTCACTAATGGACCGTGACAGCTGTTATAACCAAGTAATTCTGTACGTATCTCATCAAATTTTAAACCAAGGTCATCAAGTCTGGTACGCAGAATTTTATCTGCTGCTTCTGCTTTCTTCAAAGCATCGGGAGCAGAATATGTTAGTGTTGAAAATGCGCTGTAGCCGTCATCATATGACATTGATACTTTATAAAATTCAGTTGCAGGTTTGCCTGTAATACCAAATACTTTAACCCTGTCTTTGCCGGCAGGCTCAAGATGAATTGAAGTAAAATCCGCGATACAATCAGGTGTTATGTAATCAGTAGGGTCGCCAATTTCATATAATAACTGCTCGCTCACAGTTTCTGTTGAAACAAGCCCGCCTGTATTATCATGTTTTGTGATATAGAATGTCCCATCCTTATGCGCTTCTACAATAGGGAAACCAATTCTGGCAAGATCCGGTACATTTTCCCAATCACCAAGGAAGTTACCACCTGATGCCTGACCGCCGCACTCTATAATATGTCCGGCAATGGTTCCTGCTGACATTTTATCGAAATCATTCATATCCCACCCAAATTCATATATCATAGGTCCAAGAGTTAAACCAGTATCAGTAACTCTTCCAGTAATTACAATATCTGCTCCCTGCTGTAATGCCTGCACAACAGGTAATGCGCCAAAATAAACATTCGCGCTCAACATTTTATCTTTTATTGTTTCAGCAGTTTCACCTGTTTCCATATTCTTAAGCATCACTCCTTCTCTTAGCAGTGAATCAACATTATCAAGAATATTATCACCCATCACTACGCCAATTTTTAATCCACTGATACCAAGTCTTTTTGCGACTTCAAAAACAGCATTACGGCATGCTATTGGATTCACACCTCCGCCATTTGTTATAACCTTAAATTTCTTTTCTTTGAGTAATGGAAGTAATCTTTCCATGAGCGGCGGGATATCACGCGCATATCCCATTGCCGGATTTTTTAATTTCTGCTTTTGTAGTATTGACATCGTTACCTCGGCAAGGTAATCCATCATAAGGTAATCAATCTGCCCTTTTGATGCCTGGTTTACCGGGGCATCAATTAAATCACCCCAAAATCCCTGCCCTGAAGCTATCTTAATAATATCTCTCATGAATAATATCTTTCATTAGTCTTAATTTCTAGTGTATTTATACAAATTTACCAAAAAAAGATGACATTTAAAATTAAAAATCCCCTCTCAATACAACAGAGGGGATTTGAATAAAGTGCAGATTGAAGCTATCTATATAGTTATTTTATCATAATCATTTTCTTTACTGCTGTGAAATCGGCAGTAATGAGTTTGTAAAAATAAACACCTGATGAAAGGTTAGTTCCATCAAAGTCTATTGAGTATATTCCTCGCTCCACATTCCCGTTAACTAACTCTTTCACTTCTTCGCCTGCTGAATTAAATACCCTTAGTTGAACAAATGAATTTACAGGGATTGTATATTCTATTTTTGTAATAGGATTAAATGGATTTGGATAATTTTGTGATAAGCTGAATTTATCCGGTTCATTTAATGGTGGGTCACTAATACCTACAGGCGGGAAAGAATATTCATAAATACCCATACCTGAAGTACCCGCAACACCGGCATATAGAGTATTACTTGCAACTCTGAAAGCGAGCGCTCTTATTACATAATTGCTCAGCATAACGCCTCCATTAAATGCTGTCCATGTAGTTCCTGCGTCTGTAGTTCTGTATACACCGCCTGTTGTAGCGTTATCAAGCCCCGCAAAAAATTCAGTTGCAGAACCTGGTCTGATTAATATAGACCTTATCTGTACCCCAATAACATTTGGAATACCGTTACTTTTCCTTACCCAAGCTGTACCACCATTGGTTGATAAAAATGCGCCGCCTGTAATTGTGTTTTGAAATAAACCTGTTACTACAACCGATGTATCAAGGCTACTTACACTAATGGTTCTTACTGCGTTTAGGTCTGTTGCCAGTGATGGCAGCCCACTACTGAACAATGCCCAGGTACTCCCGGCATCATATGATTTATATACAAATGTCGGTCCCGTTCCCGGTGGATTTGGAACCTGGAATGATGTGCCGCAATAAATTGTGTTAAAATTTAATGGATTTCTGGTAATGCAGATAACATTTTTATTGCTCCCCATGCCGGTATTAGAAGGTGTCCAGCTAACTCCGCCATTTGTGGTTTTATATACCCCATTAATAGAGTTTGTAAAGTTAGATGCATTCCAAATTGCAACTAATGCAATAGCCGGGTTCGTAGGATTGATAACAAATTCCTGTGTACCCGCTGAATCAGTAATTCCGGAATTCCTTTGAGTCCAGTTACTTCCGCCATCAGTGGTAACATAAATACCTGCATTCGTGCCTCCTACACCGGTTCCTGCATAAACATAGTTTGGATCAGATGGACTAACTTCTACACATTGCATATTCAAAGCTAGTAGTCCATTGTTTACCTGGCTCCAGTTCACACCGGCATTGGTTGATTTCCATATACCTGATGTATTACTGCCTGCGTACATAATTTGAGAGTTGCTCGCGCTAATTGAAATACATCTCTGCCAAATAGCTCCCGTTCCTGAGAGTGTTTGAGTCCATATTTCAGGACCATCGTTTAGATAAGTAAAATTTATTGAGATTAAAGCGAGAAGAGATATAAATATTATTTTTTTCATTTGTGCCCCCTATTAGTTAGTGGATAGAATTTTTAAATATAGGAAGAAAACATTAGTAAAAACTAATTCATTTATTTTAATAAGTCAATGCTAATACAAGGGTTTAATTGGGATAAAAATCATATTTTCGATACAGCTTCATCGTATTGATTTAAAAGTGTATTAATTACATCTTTAACAGAACTGATCTCGTTAACTAAACCGCTGGATTGCCCCATTTCAAGCTCGCCTTCATTCAAGTCACCTTCAAAGATTCCTTTCATCTCACGCTTTCTGCCCAGCATTCGTTTTAGTTCTTCCTCACTAGCACCGGATTTTTCTGCATTGATAACCTCTTCAGCGAATTTATTTTTAAACAATCTTACAGGATTAAGTTTTTTCATTATTAGGTAAGTATCAGAATCCTTTGCATCAACAATTTTATTTTTAAAAAGTTCAGAGCTTGATGCTTCAACAGTTGCCGCAAAACGTGTGCCTATCTGAACTCCATCAGCCCCAAGAGCCATACATGCCGCAATTTGCCTGCCATCAGCAATACCACCTGCCGCAATTACCGGAATTTCAAGCGCATCAACTACCTGTGGAACAAGACACATAGTTGTAATTTCATCAATACTGTTGTGACCACCAGCTTCAAAACCTTCTGCTACAACTGCATCACAACCGGCTTCCTCTGCTTTTAACGCATGCTTAACAGAAGCAACAACGTGAACTAGCGTAATGTTATTTTCTTTGAAAATTTTTGAATAGTTATTAGGGTTACCTGCAGATGTAAATACTATTTTGATTTCTTCCTGAAGGATAGTTTTGATAAGTTCATTTACATCACCGCGAATTAACGGCAGATTTACACCAAATGGTTTATCAATCTTTTTTTCTTTGAAATAATTCCTGAGTTTTTGGATGTGTTCCGTTAAGAGTTCGGGTTTCATGGAACCGGCTCCTATTAGTCCAAGACAGCCGTTTTCTGATGCTGCTGATGCAAGCCGCCAGCCGGAGGTCCATACCATACCAGCCTGTATGATTGGATGTTCAATTCCCAATAATTTATTTATGCGGGTTTGCTTCATGGAATTATCATTGTCGAAGATATTCGTGCCACGAATACGGGGTTCATAAACTTCAACTTATATCTTTCAACTTTAAATACCTTTATTGAACAATGCAAATTTATTCGTGGCACGAATATTTTTATATCTCTTTCAAAAGCCTAATCATTTCTATTACTGCCAGGGCGGCTTCTCTTCCTTTATTATGCGCATCGTTAGATGAACGCTTTAAAGCCTGTTCATCGGTGTAGCATGTCAGCACTCCGTATGATACCGGCATATTGTATTCAAGGTTTAGTGTCATAATTCCATTGGTTACCGCATTTGAAATATATTCAAAATGCGCGGTCTCTCCTTTTATAACTGCGCCAAGGCAAATTATTCCGCAATATTTGCCTGTCATACATAAATGTTTTGCGGTTAAAGGAATTTCAAATGCGCCGGGTGTATGGATAACGGTAATACTTTTATCATCAAAATTATTATCAAGCAAAAGGTCTAATGCGCCTTTAAGTAATCCTCCGGTAACTTCTTCATTAAACCTGCTTACAATAATCGCAATGTTACCCGGAGTTTTTTTTCCTGATTTTTTTTTCTTCTCTTTAGCCATTTTCAAATTTGTTAAACTTTAAATAAACGGTTCTTCATAGCGGTTAATTTAAGCTCATTGATAAAATACCTCCCAAGTATAGAAGCGTCATTTATTCTGCCACCGTGAAAATCACTTCCTCCGCTCTCAAGCAGGAAGTACTGCCCCGCAATTTCACGGAAGTATTCAATATCATGATCTGAATGCGAAGGATGGATTACTTCTATACCATCTATACCAAATTCAATCATCTCAAAAAGTGAATTATTATGCCGCATATATTTTCCGGGGTGAGCTAAGAAAGAAAGTCCACCGCACCTGTTGATAAGACTGATGGCATCCTTAGTGGATATGTTAGGTTTTTTAACATACGCTGGTTTATCATCCCCAATGTATTTATTGAATGCATCATAATAATTATTTACAAAACCGCCTTCTATCATAGCAACAGCTATATGCGGTCTGCCAATGGAGCCATTTCCTTTTACATGGGTCAATACATCCTGTATCCTAAGAGCCATATCAAGCTCGTTGAGTTTTTCAACAATTTTCTCAGCGCGCTTCATTCTTTCCTTTCGGAAATTCTTCAGGTATTCCAAAAGCTCTGTATTTTTGTAATCAAAGTAATATGCAAGGATGTGTGTTTCTTTGCCGTTATGCTCGGCGCTTATTTCAACACCGGGTACAAGCTCCATATCATAATTATGAGCAATATCGGTTGCCTCATCAATTGCGTCAACGTTATCGTGATCGGTAATAGCAAGATGAGTTAAGCCGGCGTGTTTGGCAAATTGGATTAATTCCTCCGGGGTATGATAACCATCGGAATAATACGTGTGAGTATGAAGATCAGCCTTAATGTTGGAGTCAACTGTGCCCAAGTGGAATTGACTTATGCAGATATAAATGGCATAGTGGTGTTGTGCCATTTAAGCCGTAATATGTGATTAGGCGCTAAATCCTGCGGTTTTTCTCCTTAATTCGAAGAATTTAAATAGGTTAATTGTACCGGAGGAGGGACTTGAACCCCCGACCTGCGGATTATGATTCCGACGCTCTAACCACCTGAGCTACTCCGGCTTGATGCTATAAGTTGCAAATATGCCTAAAATTTGAAAATCATTCAAGTGAGAAGATTAGGGTATTATACAACTTTTATTTCACGCAAAGCCGCAAAGCCGCAAAGCCGCAAAGAATATGCTAAAAGAGCAGGGCTAATAAAAGATTATTACATAAATTCCATGAAATTCTTTGACACTCTTTGTGCTCTTAGTGTCTTAGTGGTGAAAACTTTTGATTCATTCAAAATGTCTTTGGGTCCTTCGCTTCGCTCAGGATGACTTACAATTTCTTAATCAACTTCTTCATATCAGCCGGCAAGTCGCTCTCGAATCTAATTGGTTTACCGGTAATGGGGGGTGTGAAGCCGAGTACCTTTGCGTGCAACGCCTGGCGCGGCATAAGCTCAATCAGGTTGTTGATACCCGCTTTTTTGTTCGATACTACAAATTTACTATTAAGAAGCAGATTTTCTTTTACTTAATCTCAATTTTACTGTCGTGTATTTGTTATACAACTCTAAGTTCAAGAGATAGTAAAATATTGGTGACACAATACTTATGTCATTCAGTACTAAATGCAGAATCTTTGTAATAGAAACAAGACTCGTACTATGGCAGGCATGACAAATTGGCGCAATTGAAAATACCCAACTACAAGAGAATATTCCTTCTTTTACTATTTTTACTTATTTCATTGTAATATATAATTAGTAAAATTATCTTTACGAATTATTAATCACAAAATCACAGAAAACCGGAATACACCATGAAAGGCATAATATTGGCTGGCGGCGCAGGCTCAAGAATGTACCCCATTTCACAGCTTTACAGTAAACAGCTTACCTTAATATATGATAAACCATTGATTTACTATCCACTTTCAATTTTAATGCTTGGTGGCATTAAGGATATATTGATAATTTCTAATGAAGAGACTATTCCCTTTTACAATAAATTATTCCAGGATGGTAAGCATTTAGGCCTAAATATTGAGTATGCTCTGCAAACTGCTCCAAACGGTATTGCTGAATCTTTTATATTGGGTGATAAATTTATAGGCAATGATGGTGTCACACTCATATTGGGTGATAATATCTTTTATGGTAAGCTTGATTTTTTCCACAGGGCATTAGAAAGAAATAATGGAGCTACAGTTTTTGGGTATAGAGTTACTGATCCTGAGAGATACGGCATTGTTGAATTTGATGATAAAGGCAAAGCCATTTCAATTGAAGAAAAACCAAGTAAACCAAAATCAGATTTTGCAGTTCCGGGTTTATATGTATATGATAATAATGTTGTGGAGATATCAAAGAACCTAAAGCCTTCTCCCAGAGGCGAACTGGAAATTACAGATGTGAATAATGTGTATCTGAATCAAGGTGAGCTTAATGTAGAAAAAATAAGCCGTGGCGTTGCCTGGCTTGATACAGGAACTCCTGAATCATTGTTGCAGGCTTCCAACTTCTTTGGGGCTATTGAAGACAGACAGGGACTTAAAGTAGCCTGCCTTGAAGAAATTGCGCTTCACATGGATTTTATTGATTTAAAAGGCTTTGAAAAAGTAATCACAGATATGCCAAAATGCGCATACAGGGAATATTTATCAAAAATACTCTTCGATAGAAATAAATAATAATTGAGCAGGAAATGAATATTCAGGAAACGAAGATAAAAGATGTATTGATAATAACTCCAAAAGTTTTGAGTGATGACAGAGGATATTTCCTCGAGTCATTCAGAAGAAAAGTATTTGCCGAAAGAGGAATAGACCTGGATTTCGTTCAGGATAACATATCTAAATCAAAGAAAAATACCCTAAGAGGACTCCATTATCAGGTTGGTGAATTTGCACAGGGAAAGTTATGCCAGGTTGTATACGGCAGAGTGCTTGATGTAGCTGTTGATATAAGATTTGGCTCACCTACTTTCGGGCAGTATATTGCAACTGTACTTTCGGAAGATAACCATGAGCAATTATGGATACCACCGGGTTTTGCGCATGGGTTTTCGGTGTTATCAGATACGGCTATCTTCCATTACAAATGCACTAATTATTATGATAAGGATAGTGAAAGAGCGATATTATTCAGTGATAAAGACCTTAATATTGATTGGAACATAACCGAACCGCTTGTTTCATCAAAAGATCTTGAGGCAAAATTATTCAATAATATAGATACAGATTTTTATTTTAATGCAGAGTAATCTTATTAGCATTAATGAATTTCTAAAACTAAAGATTTAGGGAGACTCTGTTAGAACATAAGATTTTTAGTTTTATCGTTATTTAAAGATACTCGTTCCACGAAATTAGAAATATTTAGGCTAAATCCATTTGCAAATCTATTTCATTAATTAAGAATAATAGTTTTACTTATTCGTGGCACGAGGGAATTTCTCAAGCTAAAGATTAAGGGAGACTCTGTTAGAACATAAGATTTTTAGTTTTATCATTATTTAAAGATATTCGTTCCACGAAATTAGAAATATTTAGGCTAAATCAATTTGCAAACCTATTTCATTAATTAAGAATAATAGTTTTACTTATTCGTGGCACGAGGGGATTTCTAAAGCTAAAGATTTAGGGAGACTCTGCTATAACAAAAGTATTTTATCACATTAACATTTTTACTTACCCTTTAAATACATTTTGGATTTCTCAAAATGAATAAATTTAACTAAACGGATGAATAAGAAAAATACTTCTATATTTTTTACTGATGGAGCTAAAGTAAAACAAAGCTCATTAATTACACAATTTGCTGAACGGCTGGAATTTGATCTCGTAAAAGACAGAACTACTGTCACTGATCATGATATACTTGAAGCTATTGCTCTTGCGGTAAGAGACCGTCTTACAAGGAACTGGCTAAACACACAGAGTGAGTATAATGAGAATAATGTAAAAAAAGTAAATTATCTATCGCTTGAATTTTTGATGGGAAGTCTATTAGGAAATTCATTGATAAACCTTGGGCTTTATGAAGAATGCAAACAGCTTCTTGAAAGCTTTGGCTATGATATTGATAAGATAATGCGTGAAGAGCCTGATATGGGTCTTGGCAACGGCGGTTTGGGCAGGCTGGCAGCGTGCTATATGGAATCACTTGCAACACTTGAATTACCTGCATATGGTTACGGTATTTTATATGAATATGGAATATTTGAACAGGATATTGAAAACGGTTACCAGATAGAAAAACCTGACCACTGGCTTAGATATGGCAATCCCTGGAAAATCCTTCGACCTGAATTTACATATAAGATACAGTTTAACGGAGCAGTTTCAACTTATTTTGATGAAACAGGCAGGACAAGATATAATTGGGTGAATACTGATGATGTACTTGCAATTGCAAATGATGTTCCCGTACCCGGATATCAGAACAGGACAGTAAATACACTAAGATTATGGCAGGCTAAATCAACCGATGAGTTCAACCTCAATAATTTTAACCAGGGAAATTACCTTTCAGCAGTTGAGAATAAGAATTTAACTGAAACTATATCAAAAGTCTTATATCCAAATGATTCCATACCACAGGGAAAAATATTAAGACTACGACAGCAGTATTTTTTTGTATCCGCTACTCTGCAGGATATAATGTATAACTTTAAACTGCATAACACAGATTTTAAATTACTCCCGGATAAAAATGCTGTACAATTGAATGATACTCATCCCGCCATAGCTATTGCCGACCTAATGAGAATATTAATGGATGATGAAGGTCTGGAGTGGGCTGATGCCTGGGATATTACACAGAGGGTCTTTGCATACACAAATCATACAATAGTTCCTGAAGCGCTTGAAGAATGGTCAGAGAGCCTGCTGCAGGCGCTCTTACCAAGGCATATGCAGATAATTAACGAAATAAACAGGCGTTTTGTGAATGATGTAAAAGAAAAATACAGCAAAGAGGAAAATGTTGTTTCGAAAATGGCTATAATAAGACATGATTCAAATGGTAACAGTATAAAAATGGCTAATCTGGCAATTCTTGGCAGCCATTCTACCAATGGTGTAGCCCAGCTTCATACCGATATTTTGAGAAAATATATTTTCCCTGATATGGATAAATTCATGCCGTCGAAATTCAACAATAAAACAAACGGAATATCTATCAGAAGATTTCTGCTTCAGGCAAACCCCGAGCTTTCTGAATTGATTACATCAAAAATAGGTAATAAATGGATAACTGATCTGAAGGATCTTAGAAAAATAGAAAATTTTCTGGATGACGATAAATTCAGAAATAAATGGCGTACTATTAAGAAAAACAATAAGCTGAGGTTAATAGATTTTATAAGCAGAAATCACGATGTAAAAATAAATCCTGATTCACTTTTTGATTCACAGGTAAAGCGTTTTCATGAATACAAACGGCAGCTTTTGAATATTCTTCACGTAATATCTCTTTATAACAGGATAAAGATGAACCCGGAGGAAATGTTTGTGCCACGAACGATAATCTTTGGTGGTAAGGCTGCGCCTTCATATTTAATGGCTAAGCTGATAATAAAGCTGATAAATTCAGTTGCTGAGCAAGTTAATAATGACCCGGTTATTGGTGATAAGCTTAAGATACTTTTCATCAAAAATTACGGGGTAACACTGGCTGAAAGGATTATTCCCGCAAGCGATCTATCGGAGCAGATATCCACTGCAGGATTTGAGGCATCAGGCACGGGGAATATGAAATTTGCCCTCAACGGCGCATTAACAATTGGCACACTTGACGGCGCAAATGTAGAAATTAAAAATGAAGTTGGCGATGATAATATTTTCATTTTCGGTATGACATCAGACGAAATAATAGCAGGAAGAAAAGATGGTTATACACCGATTAAATATTACGAAACAAATCCGGATTTAAAACTCATAATTGATTTGCTGAAAACCAATTACTTCAACAAATCAGATCCCGGTATTTTTGACCAAATTGTGAATGAACTGCTATACAGAGATTATTATTTTGTCATGCAGGATTACGAAGCCTATGCAACGGCTCAAAGCAGGGTTGAGCTTGCATATATGAATACTGAAATGTGGACAAAGATGTCTATTGTAAATTCAGCAAGAATGGAAAAGTTTTCAAGTGATAGGGCTATTAGGGAATATTCCGATGAAATATGGGGAATAAGTAAATTAAAAATTGAATAAA
>JANPBV010000116.1:0-8899 GCA_031430615.1 Ignavibacteria bacterium
TAACGTTGTATGGAACGCCTGCGGTATTTTCGGGTGCTATATGGAGAACTTTTTTATCCAAATATGAAGTATTAATTCAATAATCTTCAATTTAACAAATATATAATATCATTAATATTCAACAATTTATGCACAAAAAAAAGGCATTCAATTTATGAATGCCTTTTACAAAAAAGAAAATCATGATTATTTAATAAGAATCATTTTTTTTGTCATTTGATATTTTCCTGCTGTTAAAGTGTAAAAATAAACACCACTTGAAAATGATACAGCATCAAAATAATACTCATAAGTTCCAGGCATTAAATCATTAGTTTTAAACTCTTTTACCAATTGCCCTACACCATTAAACACATTAATAGTAACATTAGATGATACAGGCAAGTTGAATTTTATGTAAGTACCCGGATTAAAAGGGTTGGGATAATTTTGTGAAAGTGTGAAATCTTTAGGTACATTATTATTAATGGTACTAAGTCCAGTAAAATCTGAAATTGGGCGCCTGTATATCTGAGTTGTACCTGCAAAAACATATTCTGAATTTTGTGCCATAGAAAATACATACACACCAGATAGATACCCCGTTATAGGATCATTCCATGTTGTACCATTATTAGAAGACCAAAACATGCCGTTACTCATACCAGCAATAATATAATTGCCAACACTTGCATATCCTAAAACATAGTTAATCCAGGGGATATCCTGAACCCAACCGCCCAAAGAATTGGTGTTTCTCTTCCCTCCATTGCTTGAGCCTAGTCTGATTACATTACCTGTAGGGTATAAGACTTTAAGCAAATGTCCCTGCGTACTTTCAAAACTCCAGTTAGCGCCATTATTAGAAGATGCATAAACTCCGGAACTGCTTGCTGCAGCGTAAATATACCCATTGTGAAAAAGAATAGATGTTATTTCACCGATAACAGCAGTCGTAAATAATGACCAGTTAATTCCATTATTAGAGCTTTTATAGATATAACCGAATGAAATTCCTAAATAAAAATCAGTCCCATTTAAAGTTAGAGCAGAAACATTATAAAATATACCATTGTTAACCTGTGTCCAGTTTGCTCCAGCATCAGTGCTTCTGTACAAACCGTTAACAGTTCCTGCCAGGATTGTATTATTTAGTCCGGAAATAGTATTAACTGTTTGCAGCCCCATACCATTATTTATCTGAGCCCAATTATCACCGTTATTTGTTGTTTTAAATACTCCCCCGTTTTGTGTACCGGCATATACTGTTGAACCTGTAGTATAGATACAATAAATATATCCGGCGCCTGATGGTCCGCTTGTAGGAACGAATTGTGAATAAATATTAGCAGTAATAATGGAAAATAAAAAAGCTGTAAGAATAATTTTATTCATAATAATATTAAATTAATTATTATTAGAAAATGTTTTAATAATATACTATTTTATTAATCGTTTATCAATAGCTTGGCATCATGCAAGTACTTTATAAGAGCTACTACAAGATCATTTTATATTATTATACCTTATAATTAATGCAGATCAAAAATTTTCATCCATTTTTCAAGAGCAAATGCACGGTAAAGCACCTTATCATAAAAGTTACCGCTTTTGATGATATCCAATATTTTACTTCTATCAATATATCTGCCAGAACGGAAATCAGTGTTAAATGTATCTTCAAGATATGATGGAATCTCCATCATCCACTTTTTCTGTGGTACCGAAAAAGCAAGCTTACCTTTACGCATCCTGATATCTTCGGGTATTTTGCCTTTTAATGATTCACGCAGAACATGCTTTGTCCAACCTTTTTGAATTAGTTTATTCAAAGGGATTGAAAAGATATATTCCACAAGCCTGTAGTCAAGAAATGGTATTCTTGCCTCAACAGAAAATGCCCCTGAGTTTCTGTCTTCATAGCGGAGGAGTGATGGAATTGAGATATTCCATAAATTTGAGAGCCGGTTTTCTTCAAGTCCAGATGCCGCAATCATTTGGTTGAATATATCCCGGCGGTTATGCGCTAGAATAAAATCATGTTGAACAAATGCCTTGCTATTCTTTAGGACATGTCTGTATCTCACTGAACCGGTATTAAAATAAATGAGGTTTTGAATGAATTTACTGTATCCAAGATTCGAAGTATTTACACCGCCAACAAATTCTGAAATAAATTTAAATGGGTTCAGCATGTTCCTTTTTAAATGAAACGGGAAAAATGAAAAATAACCAAGCAGTATTTCATCACTTCCCTGCCCGTCAAGAACTACCTTAATGCCGGTTTCATGTATCTTTTTGAATACGCTCCACTGCGCAAAAACTGTCGCTCCCGTATAAGGCTCATCCTGGTGATATGTCATTTTATCAATATCATCACGGAAACCCTTAACATCAGGAAACAGGTAATACTTGGTTGAATTAGTCTGCTTAATGACCTCTTCAACAAAGGGTCTTTCATCAATTAACGGGTCATCATAACAGGCAGTATATGTTTTCTGAATTTCAGATTTTCCTTCGTTGTGCAGGATATCATGCATGATACACACTATTGCTGAAGAATCAAGTCCGCCGCTTAAACAGCTTCCTACTTCAACATCACTTCTTAAATGTATCCTGATGGAATCATATAGCAGGTCATAAAAATCTTTATATAGATCTTTTGTATCCTGCATAAATCCGTTTTTAGGCAGCTCATACCATCTGGATAGTTTGAACTCATTGTTACGGATAGAAAACTTATGCCCTGCCTGAACTTTTGTGATATTTTTAAAGAAAGTATTTTCAGTATGGTCAATAAAATTAAAAACAAGATAATCGTAAATAGTATCATCGTTCACAGTTTTATCAATACCACAGCTTAATATTTGCTTTATTTCCGAACCAAATATTAATGTATTTTCATCTTTATAAAAGTACAGCGGTTTTATACCGAATCTATCCCGTGAGCAGAAAAGAGTTTTTTCCTGTTTATCCCAAATTGCAAAAGCCCACATTCCGTTAAGTTTGTGCAGGCAGTCTTCGCCCCACTCTTTATATGCGTTTAAGACTACTTCAGTATCTGAATCAGTATGGAATTTAGTGCCCTTGGTAAGAAGTTCTTTTCTTACTTCAATGTAATTATAAATTTCACCGTTATAAACAATTACATATCGGTTTTCAGTATCATAAAGCGGCATGTTGGATATTTCACGCAGATCAATAATAGCCAATCGAGTAGCGCCAATGCCAACATTACCCTCAACATAGACACCATCACCATCGGGTCCGCGGTGTCGGATAATGTGGTTCATTTCACTTACTCTTTTGCCATCAACGGGAGCGCCGTTAAAATTAAATATTCCTGATATTCCGCACATCAGCTATTAACACTCTCTTTATCACTTTTAATATGCTTCGGTATTATTGTATAGAGCGCAAGGGGTATGAGTATGGTAAATATTGTTAATGCTTTATCAATTTCACGCAGTCTTGCAATAAAAAAGAATGCGAATAAATAGAATAATGGTAAAACTATCATTGCGCTGTTTTTAAGAAATAAAGGTTTTGTTTTAAATCCTTTTACTACGAAATATAATAGCGGAGCTATCATTAAGAACCAGAGTACGATCCAATCCTTATGAGCAATATTAAATGCGGCATCTTTAGTGAAATACCACTCGACATCACTTCCTCCCGCTGAGCCGCCGCGAATCATATAAATTATTCCGTAAGTTAATATAAATGTCACGGTCAGCAGAATACTGTTTATCCAAATCTTTTTATCTTTAAAATTCGGCGCTTTGGAAAAGAAATAAAATGCAATAAGCAGAATTAACTGCAGTTCATTAAAGGCAGCAATAATTATTAATGGAAATAGTAATTTTTCTTTCGAAGTATTGATAAAATAAAAGCCAAGAGCCATTATTCCGGCAGTTGTCATATCACCCAATACATCATAACCGGTAAGTGAGAGCGGTACTAGTAAGGCAAATAGCAGTAACGATACAATTGCACCGGTATCATCAAACCACAGCTTGAAAAATTTGAACAGGCAAAAAAACATAAAAGAAAAAACAAGAATATTCTGTATTAAATAGCCGCCAATGAATGCATGTTTTTCGGGTATCACAGTTTTTAATGCGGAGATCCATATCTGAGTAATATATGGATTAAGTAATCTATACTTATACGGATATTCAATTGTATTATTAATTATAGATATGTGGCGGGTAAGTTTAATCTCGTAATTGGGTGAATCGGTCCTGACTGTTTGGTAGTAGCCAAGTAATAATGCGGTAAAAAAGACTATGAACCGGATTTTATTTTTTGCTCTCAACTTAGTATTTAAGATCAAGATAAAATGAATCTCTTAAGATACCTCTTGCTCCGAAACTTTCTTTGAATTTACCAAGTCCCCAGTTTGGTTCCATATTAACGGTAAACAAACCGAAATCAAGGAAACCCAGTCCCCTGCTGATTGCATCTTTCATAATAGTATAGAACAACAGGTTTACAGCGCGGTATTGCTGATACTCAGGGTCATGACTTATATAGAACACAAGCACAACTTTATCATTACAGTAAAAATTTATAACTCCGGCTATCATTTTGTTTTTAAGATAAGCACCAAAAAGCTGTATCTTATGCGGGAAAAGCTCTTTAAGCATATAAAGCTCTCTTAGTGAATGCGCCGGCTGAACGTTATGCCGCATAGCAAGATTGCTTTTTAAGATATCGTAATATTCTTCAAAGTCATTTGACTTTTTTATTACAACTCCCATTTTCTCAGATTTGCGTACCGATGTTCTTGCCTCAGGTTTAATCAGTTTCATTACATTATCTTCATCAACATCAAGCGTTATAACGCTTGTTACTTCACGTTTTTGATACTCAAAGCCGTTCTTTATAAATGCAAAATCAAGATATTGGTTATATCGCTTTTGGTAAACTACCGGTACATTGGTAATAACAATTTTTTCATACTTTTCTTTTAAAGCATAATCAATAAGACTTTGAGTAAGATCAAACGACTGCTTGATATTCAAGTTCTCATCATGAACAAATCCGCCATAACTTGCGCCCATGTGCGACCAAAGCATACGCAGACCATCACGCTTTATATCAGCGGCGGGCAGAATAGCTGCCAGCTTTTTATCTTCAAAAAAAAGGAGTGAATTATCTTTAAATTTATCGGGTGAGTGGTATGAAAGGAATTTACGTGAATGGAATATTGTACCGTTGGATGAAGATGAGCAAAAATCTTCCCATTTATCCAGATATTTTTTTTCGAACTGTACTACTTCCATTCATTTCCTGCCTGTGGTAATACGAATTAAAAGTTAGTTCCAATTGTAATTGTATGGCTTGAGCCCTGTGAATATTTATAAGGCACAAATGCATAATCAAGGCTGAACGCTTTATATTTCAATCCAATACCTGTAGTAATGGATTTATTTTCATAGCCTGATTGATAACCTACTCTTAATGCAAGGAAATCTTTATATAAAAGCTCTGCGCCTGTATTGGCGTGGAATTTCCCGCCATCGAGTACTTTATAGCCATCAACACCAACAGTTAATTTAGAGCTTATGCCGACTAGGTAAAAATTATACGAACCGCCAAGTCTGATTGCAGATGGAAGCTTTGTTGCCTGGCTTTTTAGCTGGCTCATTGAGCCAAGATTAGAAATTGCGATGCCAAGCGCAAAATTTTCTTTTGAATATAAGCCGCCTAGATCTAAGGCAATACCGCTTGCGTTATCAACATAAATTTTTTCAAATAAAAATTTACCTGTCATGCCAATTGAAAGATTATCACCAAGTTTATATCCAAGAGAAAGCCCGAATGCTAAATTCTGAGCGGTGAACTCCCCTGTTGAAGCGCCGGGAATTTCACGAATCTGGATATTATCAACTGATGTATTGTTTAGACTGAAACCAATTGCTAATTTATTAAATTTAACCCTGCCGGCTAAAAACTCTGTTCTAACGCCAAGCACCTGTACATTATGCATGAAAACCATATTTACTTTTGAACCGTTAAACAGAGCGGCAGGATTATAATGTGTGGCAGAGGCATCATTTGAATTTGATACGACAGATTCACCCATTGATATAGCCCTTGATGTAACACCAAGCTTCAGGAAAGCAAGACCCGTATTACCGGCGCCGTCATTCTGTGCCCATACAGTAGTAACTGTAAGAAGAAGTAAGACAGAAAATTTAAATATTGATTTCAGCAAATTATATATTTATTTAGAATCAGTTTACAAAATAAGTATTATTTAAGTTTAAAAACAGCCGTTATTGTCTGGAATGGACTATGGGTGTAAGGCTCTAAAACAAAGGAATAATCAATCCCGATAATATAGCTTTTAAATGATTTCTGGTACCCGATGCCGAACATTGCCCTTGCACCGCCAATTTTATCTTCAGCGCTGAGGTCGAACCTATCAACACCTGCCCTGAAATTAATATCTTTCACAGGATTTATCTCAGCGCCAATCCTTATGATATTAGACTTTTTATTACTTGTTTCATAATCAATTGAAACCAATCCAAAATTTTTAGGAAGCTGGTATGAAATTCCTAAAGTGTATAGTTTGGGGAATTTCTCCTTGGTTTGATTACCGTTCTGCCCGTAGATATCAATTGTATTCCACTCATATTTTGAGTTAATATCCTTAACTGTAACACCAACATTTATTTTATCGTTCACTTTATATATACCGCCAAGATCAAAACCGAATGATGTTGCCGAAATACCCTCATACAGCTTGTTGTAATATAGCTTAAAGCCAACACCGAGAGAAATTTTATCTGAAACCATAATTGATGGTGCAAATAAGAACTGATTTTCGCTTGTTGAAAGCTCACCGATCGAAAATCCGTCAATATCCCTGCCATCAATTTTGCCAACCCCGGAATTTAACCAGGAAAAAGTAATTCCCGCACCGCCTTCAGTTTGTTTTGGCAGCTTGAAATTCTTGGTATAACTCACAAAGTTAAGGCTTCTATCCAGTGAAAGGAATGAATAGCTTACGTTGATAAGATGTTCATTCTGGAATGATGAAAGCGCCGGGTTATAAAAGCCGATCACATCACCTGTGGTAACAGATGTCATAGCATTACCCATTGAAATACCACGGGCGCCAAAGCCCATCCTTGTAAACGCGCCGGGCAAACCTCCCAGCTGCGAATATGAGCTTAAACTAAATACACAAAGGAGCAATAATATTTTAATATATTTCATTATGAATTACTTTTTTACAATTTCGTTCTTTTTAAGACGCTGTTTTAAAGATTCAGAGTTTGACATTTCTAACTGATATTTTTTGCCGTCAAACTCAAAATCAAGCGGGGCTATATCACCTGTTCCAAATGACCAGGCGATAACTTTTGATTCTTTTTCATTTGATATCCTGAAATCGAAAAATTTAAAACTAATAGTATTCCCGTTCGGAAAATCTTTCTTTTCAGTTCGTTCATCTAAATACTCTAATGTAAAATCAGGAAATTGCAATACTTTCCCCTTTTCATACTCAACAACAGTATTATACTCATTAGCGCTTTTCCCTTTTGTACAGTTAAAACTGAAGAGGGAAACAAAACTGATTAGCAAAAAAATAATATTTGGATACTTCATCATACTTATAATTTATTGAAGAACTAAAACTTTACCCCAAACAGTCTGGTCTTTATCTATTTGTATGCGGTAGAAGTACACGCCGTTTGAAACCTGTGTGCCATCGTCACGCTTACCATCCCAGGTAACCCAAATTACATCGGGGGTATTTCTCTGGGCGTTTTGTATAACTGTCTTTATTGGGAACATCGCAAAATCAAATATTTTTATAGTAACACTAGAAGATATCTTACCAGTTTTAAAATATATCCTGCAAACCTCGTCATCCGGTGAAAACGGATTTGGTGCTGAGTATGATTCATTGGTAGCATTTATGTTCTGATATGCGCGGAAAATTTTCCATTTGCCAACCCATGGACTCGTCAGAGTATCGGTTGTTCTTGCAAGACCATCACCACTGCCAACCCAGACCGAATCACCCTGTGATTCAACCGCGTAGAATAGATCTGTTCTTATTTGATCCCTGATAAACTCATCGTATATAATAGAAGGCCTGGACCAGCTGAAATTAGGCGGTGTAAAGTAACTGCGCCATATGCCGTTATCAGTCGCTCCATAAACTATGGAATCCTTAAAGCCCACATTGTGAGTGAAAGCTCCTTCCAGGGTATTACCCCAGGTCAATCCTCCATTAGATGAAAAGCTGAACGCTGAAAACTCACCCGCTTTAGTGGAATTTGTTGAACCCCATACAATTGTATTGTTACCATATTTCTGCACTTTAAGTCCAACAACAAAATCACCTGAGATACCTGAGCCTGTTCCGGTACTATCATAATTGAATTTCTTCCAGCTTACACCCCGGTCACTTGACTTGTTAATACCGTTAGCAGTACCAACGTAAATTGTTGAATCATTTTCAGCAGTAACTGCGAATCCTTTGTGGTTATTATTACCCTGCGGCGGGTCACGGGGGTTTAGCTGAAAATTATACGGTCCGCCTGTTGGTGTTATAGTATTAAACGCATCGGGAGGAAGAACAACTCTTTGCCACGTTGCCCCAAAATCGGTTGATTTCCTCGTACCACCTGCCCAGGAAGTAATCCAGAACACGAGCGAATCAGACGAATTATTCTTTTTCGTGATTGCAATATCGTATGATAGGTTAAACTCTTCTACAACTACCGGCAGAGCACTGATGTTGCTAATACCGTATTGTATTGTTGTATCATTAATGCCATCAATTGGCTGAGGGTACGCTGCCCATGTTTTGCCGTAATCGGATGATACTTTAATTCCTGTGCCTGTTGGTATGTATTCATCACCAATTTTCTGTGAGTACGCAGTTGATACA
>JANPBV010000117.1:0-7294 GCA_031430615.1 Ignavibacteria bacterium
ATTTCCCTGGCTAAGGGTAACCAGCTTATATACAGACTTACGCGGGCAATTGACAGTTTAAATCAGAGCTATGAATTTCTTGCAACTGTTGATATGATATTGTTTAAAGTAAGGGTCTTTTTACTTAGTTTTTCAAATCAAATTAGCGCAGCAACTTCATCTTCATTAAATTATAGCGCTGATGGAGTTATAGATCTCATTTCTGACATAACAGGCAGACCGGTAAATAATCCAAAAATTGAAGATTACCTTGTACCAAAGAATTTTGAGGTTAAACAGAATTATCCAAATCCGTTTAACCCAACTACTACAATTGAATTCTCAATTCCTAAAGATGCTATAGTATCACTTAAAATTTATGATGTTCTGGGTAAAGAAGTTGAAACACTAGTAAACGATCAAAAATCAGCCGGAACATATATTCTGAACTGGAATGCCTCAAATTACAGCAGTGGTATATACTTCTACCGCGTAAATGCGGGTGAATTTACACAAACAAAGAAAATGTTCCTTGTGAAGTAAAATCACTGAAAATACAATTTACTTTAATGAAGAAGAGTGTTATTTTAAAATAACGCTCTTCTTTTTTTTGGACTAAAAAAGCAAATTCATACCAAAAATGAGCAAAATAACGTTTATTTAAATGGATTTCAGAATTTTAAATAATTCACAAGATGATCTTACAATTAATAAAGGAGACCCAAATATTCCTTCAAATTACCATTCTGTATTACTTGACCTCAAAAGAATGGATAAAACCGACCTGCATGAATTTTTAAAGAAAGCGCTTGATGTTGTAGCCCATGCGCTTAATATCGAGCGCGTTTCTATTTGGTTTTTTAATGAAGGCAGGACTTCGATATATTGTGATTATTTATACCTGAAAAAATTCGGTGAATTTGCAAGCGAATCCACTTTGCAAATAGAAGATTACCCGTCTTATTTCAGAGCAATAGAATCAAAGCTATATATCGCCGCTGATGACGCGCAAAATGACCCTCAAACAATAGAGCTTACTGAAAATTATCTCAGACCCAGAGCTATATACTCTATGATGGATATCCCGATTCACTATGGTAACCAGGTAATCGGCATCATATGCCATGAAGAACAGGATAAGATAAGAAACTGGAAACGCGAGGAAATTGATTTTACTTCCGCAATATCATCACTTGTTTCTACATCACTTGAAATTGACTTCAGGAAAAATAAAGAAAAGGATTATCACGAAAGTCAAAGATTTTTATCTACTCTCATCAGCAATTTGCCTGGATACGTTTACCGTGTAACAAAAGCAGGCAATACCTGGAAATCTCAATATATAAGCGAAGGTGTATATGAATTGACCGGCTATCGCGCTGAGGAACTTATACTGAATAAGGATGTTTATTATTCATTGATGGTCAACGAATCAGATAAAATGTTCTCAAAGAAAGTTGTAGAAAAGGCATTAGAAGAAAAAAAACCATACCAAATAAATTACAGAATAAACACTGCCGGCAATGAAATAAAGTGGGTATGGGAGCAAGGGCGGGGTGTTTATTCAGATGCCGGTGAACTGATCGCGACCGAAGGTTTTATTACAGATATTACAGAAAAAAAACTTTTTGAAGAAGAAATAATTAAAAAAAACAAAGAGCTTTCTGCATTATATCATTTTGGGCGCACATTAAGCAGACTTGCTGAACCTTCTGTTTTGCTGGATGATATTGGGAATATGCTTGTAAAATTATTCGGGAAAGAAAGCATTTATGTTGCTTTGCATAATGAAATTGATAATACTATATCTTACCCGTTTTTCTATGCGGATAACCAAAGGAAAGAACACGCAACAAGACCATTTGGTAAAGATTTCACTGAATTTATTTTAAAGACAAAAAAAGGTGTGATACTCAATAATGAACTGAATACTTCATTGAAATTCATGGGAATAAATGTGCTTGATAGTGAATCAAAATCTTTAATTGCAGCTCCCATGACAGCAGGGAAAAAAGTAATTGGAGTTATTGCCATACAGGATTACAAATATGAAAATGCATTTTCACAGAATCAATTAGAACTGCTTAATACAATAGGTTCACAGGCAGCAATTGCTTTAGAAAATGCTTATTTATATTCAGAAGTGACAAAGTCATTGAAAGAAAAGGAAAAACTTCTGCAGGAAGTGCATCACAGAGTAAAAAATAATCTACAGGTGATGTCAAGCCTGATTAAGCTGCAATCACGTTACATTCATGATGATAAAATGCTTGAGATGCTGAGGGAAACCGGAGGCAGGATACAATCAATGGCAATTGTTCATACAAAATTATACAATACAAAGGATTATGAATATATCGACTTTAGCGAATACACAAAAACTCTGATAGAAAATTTTCAGAGCATGTTTGGGTATAAGCTCAGGAACATTAAGTTCAATATAAACGTAGTTGAGATAAAACTAAATATTGATACAGCAATTCCATGCGGCTTGATATTATATGAACTTGTTTCTAATGCAATTAAATATGCTTTCCCTGATGAGAACTCAGGTGAAGTATTTGTTTCTGTCACACACCAGAAGGATAATAAATATACACTTATAGTTAAAGATAACGGGATTGGCGCCGAAACCGGAAGAGACCTAAAAAAATCTGACACCCTGGGCATACAGCTTGTAACACTTTTAACCAGGCAATTGAACGGCTCTATTGAGATTACTTCAGAAAAAGATCATGGAATTGAATTCCGTATTCCTTTTGAAGAAGCCATATATAAATCAAGAAGGTAAATTAATTAATACTACTCGCCAATAATTTTAACCAATACTCTTTTATCCCTTTTACCATCAAACTCACCATAAAATATCTGCTCCCAGGGTCCGAAATCTAATCTACCCCCTGAAATTGCAACGACCACTTCCCTTCCCATAACTGATCTTTTTAAATGCGCGTCAGCATTATCTTCACCGGAATCATTATGCCTGTACTGGTCATATGGTTTTTCAGGCGCAAGTTTTTCAAGCCACTTATCAAAATCATGATGCAATCCACGTTCATCATCATTAATAAACACACTTGCTGTTATATGCATAGCATTACATAACAGGATACCTTCATTAATACCGCTCTCTGTTAAACAGTGAACAATTTGTGGAGTAATATTTAAATAAGCTCTCCTGACAGGTGTTTTGAACCATAATTCTTTTCTGTATGATTTCATCACATTTTATAATATTAATAAAAATACACGTAAATTTTATGATTTTACGGGTAAAATTTTATGCAATTTTGTATAATAATGGTCTTTACAGTGTCAGGTCGAAAGACCTGACACCACTTGAAAAATAATGTTTGCAAGGAACACAGTGACGCCACGCCTTAAAACTGCGGAGCGGGAGGAAGGAAGCGGGCACCCTCTGGGTCATCTCATAAAGATATTTAATATGTAAACAGAAATATATTCATTAAAATTCCATAAACCGATATTAAACAGGTACTTTTTTGTATTTTAAGATTGAATTTATCTTGCTATTTTTGTAATGAAAAGGTTAACTAAAGATGAAACAGAAACTAGTAGTATTAGGAAGCGGTTTCGGAGCTTTTGCTTGTTTAAAAGAGCTTGATACCACTTTATATGATGTAAAAATTATCAGCCCGCGCAATCACTTTCTATTTACCTGCCTGCTTCCCAGCACAACTGTAGGCACAATTGAATTCCGCAGTATCATCGAACCCATCAGGAATATCAAGAACACCACATATATCCAGGCGTACTGCAGAAAGATCGATGAAAATAACCGTAAATTGTATTGTGAAGATGCTGATACCAAAAAAGAATTCATTCTTGAGTATGATACCCTTGTAATATCTGTCGGCGAGGTCACAAACTCATATAATATTGAGGGAGTTGAAAAAAATTCTTACTTCCTTCGAGAAGTTGCAGATGCCAGAAGGATAAGGATTAAGGTAATTGATTGCTTCGAAAACGCCTCGATACCGGGAATCACTGATGAAGAAAGGAAAAGTTATTTAAGATTCTTTGTTTGCGGCGGGGGACCGACAGGTGTTGAGTTTGCAGCAGAACTGCATGATTTCATAGAAGAAGATGTCAGGAAAAAGTATCCCGGGCTTGATGATGATATTGAAGTAATACTGATTGAAGCCGGCGATAAACTTCTTAATTCATTTGATGTTAAGTTAAGTGAATATACTTTGAAGATATTCAAAAGACAGAAGATAAATGTTAAGACGAATTCTTTAATTACTAAGGTCACGGAAAATGAAATATTTGTAAATGACGGCAGTCATTACCATTATGGTCTGCTGGTATGGGCAGCAGGCAATACTGCAACTGGTCTCATTCGTGATTCCAGCCTTCAAAAAAATAATAAGAACAAATTGGTCATAGATCATTTCCTTAAAGTAAGCGGAACTGATAATGTTTATGCTACTGGCGATTGCACTGAAATTCCGGATGCGCCATACCCGGTTACAGCTCAAACTGCTCAAAGACAGGGTAAGTATATTGGTAAATGTTTGAATAAACTTGCAAAGGGCAAAGAGGTAAAACAATTTAAATACAGAGATTTGGGCATGCTTGCATATATTGGGTCACACAAAGCGCTTGCAAATACTAAACAATTTAAAGGAAGCGGGTTTGTTACATGGATATTCTGGCGCAGCGTATATATTACAAAGCTTGTAAGCTTAAAGAATAAAATTCTGGTACTCTTTGACTGGTTCAAAACATTCGTCTTTGGAAGAGATGTAAGTAATTTTTAATTTTACTACGGCAGCAATCTAAGTTCACTTTCTTCATCATTATCATCAAGTGAGCGGTCAACTATCCTTGGGTCAATTGATTTGGTTGCCTTAGCCCCCATTAGCTTTAAGTTCTCAGCTCGTGAAATAATATTGCCTCTGCCATCAGCAAGTTTCTTCATTGCTTCTTCATATGATTTCTTCGCGTCATCCATTCTTGTTCCTACCTTAATAAGGTCTTCAACAAAAGCTGAAAGCTTATCGTACAACTCGCCCCCTTTTTTTGCAATCTCTAGAGCATTCTTGTTCTGTTTTTCCTGCTTCCATATACTTGAAATAGTCCTTAACGTTGCAAGCAAAGTAGATGGGCTGACAATTATTATATTTCTCTCAAAAGCATCATAAAAAAGGGAAGCATCATTTTGCACGGCGAGAGCAAAAGCAGGTTCAATAGCAATGAACATCAGGACAAAATCAAGACTTTGCAATCCGTAAAGGTTTTGATATTCTTTACTACTCAAATCTTTAATATGTCTACGAATTGAATTAATGTGCTCATTCAGCAATCTTTCTTTTGCAGCCTTATCATCAGTTGAGCAATATGCCTCATAAGCTGTTAATGATACCTTGGAATCTATTATCATGCTCTTATTATCTGGCATATTAACAATAACATCCGGTCTCAGGTTAGCACCATCATCTGATTTTATTGTTTCCTGAATAACAAATTCACGCCCTTTTACAAGCCCTGATTTTTCAAGAATGCTTTCCAGAATATACTCTCCCCATGAACCTTGAGCTTTTGTATCACCTTTTAAAGCTCGTGTAAGATTATTGGCTTCTTCTGACATTTGCCTGTTAAGCTCATGCAATGATTTAAGCTGTTCTGCAAGCGCAGCGCGTTCCTTAGTTTCAGTGATATAAACTTCATTTACTTTCTTTTCAAAATCAGCAATTCTTTCCTTTAGTGGTGTTAATATATTATCCAGATTCTCTTTATTCTGCTCTGTAAATTTCCTGCTTTTATCTTCCAGTATCTTTCCGGCAAGATTTTCAAATTCACTGGTAAATTTAGCCTGAATTTCTTCTAAATCTTTTTTCTGATCTGAGAGCTTCACCTCAAGATTTTGATAATTTGCCTTACTTGCTGAGAGTTCATTTGAAAGCTCTAGAACTGAATTACGCTCTTTTTGAGTTTCTGCTTTACTGAGGTTGACCTGATCTTCTTTTTCAAGCAACGCCTTATCTTTTTCTTCAATTCTTGAAGTAAGTGCTGATTGTTTGCTCTTTGCAATAAAGAATCCAAGCAAAACACCAACAATCACACCTGCTATTAATAATATTATTTCCATTTATACTTTTAAACTTATTTTCCTTTTTTCTCTTTTGCTTCATCAAGGTATTTGCTCATTGTTTCCTTAAGCGAGGGGTCAATTCTCAAACCTTTTTCCATACTCAGTATTGCATTATCATAATCACCTTTATACAGGTATGCAATACCCATCCTGCAAAAAGCTTCTGCTGAAAGCGGGTCAAGCTCAACGGCTTTATTGAAATCAGCAATAGCTTCATCATATTTTTCCATTTCTCTGTAAATTGCGCCACGGGTATTATATACATCTACCCTGTTTGGACCAAGCTCAACAGCTTTATTAAGATCGCTTAACGCGCCTGTAGTATCGCCATTAAAAAGCCGCATTGAACCGCGATTTTTATATGAATCAACATTATCAGGAACTGTCTTAATTGCTTTATCAAGATATGCAATGGCTTCTGATGTTTTACCATCTCCATAATATATCACAGCTATTGAATTCATAGAAACAACATCTTTTGGATTAAGTTCTAACGCTTTATTGTAATTTTTTAATGCTTCTTCACCATTTTGCATATACACGTATGCTGTTCCCCTGCCGCTGTATGCGCTGTAGTTTTTGGGGTCTATTAATATCGCTTTTTCAAAATCGCTTAATGCATCCTTAACTTTCTTCAGGAATATTGCAGTGTTGCCGCGCGCTATATATCCCTTTGCGCTATCAGGGTTGTATTCAATATACTTAGTATAACTGAAATACGCATCAGCAAATTTGCCGTCACGGAAGTATTGCTCACCCTGGGTGAATAATACTTCAGATTCCTGTGCATATCCCGCACTGCCAATAAACAAAATTAATAATAAAAATATCTTCTTGTGGATCATGTGATGATACTTTTTTATGATGTTTTTGATTTAATTAATTCGCTTACCATTCTGCCGTCATATAGTCCGTTATATTTTTCTTTAAAATACGGCATAATTTCCTTCATTGTCTTACCATGTCCAACGAGTTCTGTGACAATTTTTTCTATCTCATCTTTACCTAATTGAGTTGGCAGGTAAGCGCCGAGTATCTTTTTTTCTTCAATTAATTTGTTTTTCGCATCGTCAGAAATTGGAAATGACATTGTTTCATCTGCATTCTTTATGAATTTACGGATTATCTTAAACTCATCATCTTCGGTCATTTCTTCACCGCTTTTTGACCTTGTGAATATTTCAGCATACAACGTTG
>JANPBV010000118.1:0-2223 GCA_031430615.1 Ignavibacteria bacterium
GAAAAAATTTCCGGTGAAGCGTGGTACTGGCGGAATCTGACCGCGCAATACGGTTACGCCATAAGCAGAACATTTACACTTCCACAGCTGAATTCCTTACCGGTAAATTGTCCATTCCGTGTATTCGCATATCCTAATTCAAAAGATTCATCGTTCAATGAGCATAAAATAGTATTAACAATAAATTCAACTAACATTACAACCCTTGCAAGGGATGACTACAACAGGTTTGATACAACAGTTACATTTTCAAGTTCACTGTTAAACAATTCTCAGAATACTGTAAAAGTAACATACGAGCCCTCATTTTCAAATCAAAACGCGACGCCAAGCCTTTATTTTGATCTTATAGAGTTAACATATCCAAAGGAAATTAAATTTACAGGAAGCCAGTGCAGGATAACACTGAATTCAACTGATACATCCTCGGCTAAATTTAAACTTACAGGCTTTAATTCCTCTCAGCCACTTTCTATTTATGATATAAAGAATAATATTAAAATTACAGGCATCAGTTCAGAAGCTGATACACTTTTCTTTACAGGTAAGCAAAATGGTGATTTTGAAATATCAAATCAGGTAATAACAAAAAGACCATACCGGTTTGAATCAAGACAGGTACCAAACCTAACAGATGCATCAAACAGCGCGGACTATATTGTAATTTATAACCGCTTATTTGAGTC
Organism: Ignavibacteria bacterium; assembly: GCA_031430615.1. GTDB lineage: Bacteria > Bacteroidota > Ignavibacteria > Tepidaquicellales > OLB5 > OLB5. Next base: position 687 of record JANPBV010000118.1, read on the forward strand.
ACAGGCTGAGCAGCTTAGAAATTACAGGCATGTTAAGGATAACTACAGGTCAGTTAAAACCGCAATTGATGATATTATTGATATTTTTAATTATGGAATGGAAAGCCCTGTGGCTGTTAGAAGATTTGTGAAGTATGTTTATGATAACTGGCAGCAGCCAAAAGTTGGCTATATTGTTTTAATGGGCAGAGGTTCACTTGACCCTAAAAACAATAAACTCTCACCAAATTTCTACAGAAATTTTATTCCAGTATATGGCAATCCTCCTTCTGACGGATATTTTGTTAATTTCAATCTTGATGGCTTTACTTATTATCATGAAGCTGCAATTGGAAGGCTGCCTGTTTATACGCCCCAGGAAGCGCAGGATATAGTTAATAAGATAATATTATATGAAAGCGAAACCCCTGACAGGTGGTGGAAGAATTTCATAATGATAACCGGCGGACCAAACCGTCTTGAGCAGATTCAATTTCAAACGCAATCAAATGAATTCGTAAATTCATACATTACTCCCCCTCCAATAACAGGAATAGCGGAAAAGATCTACAGGAATGATTCAGCAGGTTACATAACTTTCAATTACGCTGATTCAATTAAGAATGCGATAAACAGAGGCGGGCTTTTAGTTAATTTCATTGGTCACGCAGCTAATCAGGATTGGGAGCTTGGTCTTGAAGACCCCCTCTCGCTTGCAAATGGTAACAGATTACCGCTTGTTTTAAGTATGACATGCTATACAGGAAAAAATTCTGAAGTGAATTTGCGTGGTTTTGGTGAAAAATTTGTTTATGCTACAAACCGCGGCGCATTGGCTTTTCTTGGAAGTACAGGATGGAGCTTCTCAGGGGCGGGTAATCAAATTAATAAATATATTTTACAGGGACTTTCTCAGGATACTATCAGAAGGGTTGGCTCACTCCTGAAGTATGCAAATAACATTCTTATTCCTGATACTGCCAACTTCCAGGTACGCAATATGATTAACAGTTACAACCTGCAGGGTGACCCCGCATCAAAATTATTGCTTCCTGTAGGACCTGAATTTGTAATTGGGCAAGCTGATTACAGAATTACAAATCAGTACCCATTGGTTGGTGAGCCGGTTACATGGAAGATTTTCCCGAAAAATTATGGCTTATTTGTTAAGAGCTGCCTTGTAAGATTTGAGATATTAAAGAACGGGGCTTCATTCCGTTTTAAAGATACTACTATCACTGATTTTAAATATTACGATACATTATCATATTCATTCAGCATAGATACAATTGGCAATTATTCTTTAAAAGCTACTTTAGATCACAACAACCAGTATCCCAATGAAGATCCTTCGAACAATGTTCTTATGATTCCCCTGCCATTAAGGAATATTTCATTTACTCCATTAAAACCTATCAATAATTCAGTTATCGTTACTGATTCAGTTGAGTTTGTTGGTCTTAACCCGCAAGTTGATTTAAGAATAAACAACGTAAAAGTTATATTACAGGTTGATACAAACAGGTTTTTCAGTACTCCGATATTAAATTACTCTAAT
>JANPBV010000119.1:0-2689 GCA_031430615.1 Ignavibacteria bacterium
AACAGATATTTATCCCTATTACGGCTCTGATGGTTCCGCAGCTTTAGAAGCAGGCTATGATGTTCGTGTAGGCCTTATCGGTCCAGGTGTATCAGCCTCCCACGGTGTTGAGCGCACACACGTAAGAGCGCTTGAAGAAACTTATAAATTGACTAAGCTATACATAGAAAATTTCTAATAATATTGATTTTATTTTTAAGGCAGGTCTGCGACCTGCCTTTTTTGTTTATATAAATAATTGATAAACAAAAACTTAAATATTGTTGAATGTCAATTTAACAGATATTGCATTATATTTGTAATAGGGAAGTTGTTAAATATAATTAAAATTTTCATTCCATTCTCACTATTTATCTACTGAGCAGCCTTATTTAAGATCACTAATTATTTAATTTTCAATTAAAGTTTATTTAGATTTCCTCAGGAGATAAAAATGAAGAAAACTATTTTAACATTCATACTTATTGTTATTGTTTGCTTTAATATTTCTTCACAGTGGCAAACATATAATGTAACTTCATACGGACGTTTTTATGATGTTAGTGTAGTCGATCAAAATGTTATCTGGGCCAGCGGTGACTCCGCAAAAGTTTACCGAACTACAAATGGAGGTATAAACTGGCGATTAGTAAATAGTGGTTTACCAATTAGAATTTACAATAAAGTTTTTGGATTGGATTCAAGCAATGCCTGGATCGTTTCAGATACTATGATATATAGAACTACAAACAGCGGAACTAATTGGTACAGACAATTTTATTCCCCTACTACTTATATTAATAAGATACATTTTTTCAATGCTAATACTGGTTATTTATTTTGCGATGAACTGCCTACTAATGATTCTTTGGGATTTTTTATTACAAGAAACAGTGGTACTAATTGGATAAAATCTATAAACTCACCTGTACTACCAGCAGGTCCTTATTTTCTCAGGGATAATGGTCCAAATCAAATTGATACTAATTTTATTTATTTTTTTGCAGAGCTGAGTGGAGTTGGATCTTCGAAATTTTATAAGTTGACTGGTGGCCTCAATAATGGTTGGCAAGTATATGATGTAAGTGTTTGTCAATGTGATATTGCTGTTTTCAAGAATGCAAATGATGGAATAGCTGTTGATGGCTTTAATATCAATTCTACTTCAAATGGGGGTATAAACTGGACATTTAAGTCAGTAAACAGTTTATCGGGTACCGTTGACTTATTGTTAGTTCCTAATACTAACTGGGTGATTCATAATTCGGCAACTTCATCAAAAATAAGTTATGATTTTGGAGCTAACTTTCAACCGGTCAGAAATTATAGTTTTCTGGGCTATTCTGATGCTAAAGATACAGGCAGCATTTGGCTTGCGGGATCAAACGGACAGTTGCTAAAATATAATTTCGCTTATATAGGGATAAATCAATTAAGCGCAGAAATACCGGATAAATTTATTTTATTCCAGAACTATCCAAATCCGTTTAATCCTGTAACTAAAATAAAGTTTGATGTTCCGAAATCAGGTAACATCAGCTTTATGGTTTACGATGTATTGGGAAAAACCATTTACAGTTTAAATGAAAATAGAACTGCCGGCACTTATGAGATAACTTTCGATGGTAATGAAATTGCAAGTGGTATTTATTATTATTCAATTGAAGCTAATGGATCAAGAGATGTGAAGAAAATGGTTTTGCTGAAATAGTACTTTAATAGTTATATTTATGGGCTGTCTCTTAAAAATTATGAGACAGCCCTTTTTTGTTAGGTATTGATATTACGTAAAAGTTGTTTTATATTTATACGTAAGAAAAAATCATTTTTATGGATACTAAACTCACATTAAATATAAATAAACGTGTTGTAAATAAGGCTAAAATATACGCTAAAAAGCAGGGTAGAAGCCTTTCTGACCTTATAGAAAATTATTTAAAAGCTATTACTTCAAACGAAACATTTGATGAAGAAGAGTTTTTTTCTAAAATTAGCCCCGAAATCCGGGATTTAGTTGGTGTAATTAAAACTCCAAAGAATTTTGATTATAAAAAAGAATTGGGTGACGCGATTTGGGAAAAACACATGAAGTAAAACTCGTTTTTTTAGATACAGATATAATTTTGGATTTTCTTATGAAAAGAGAACCTTTTCATTTGGCAAGCAGCAGTGTTTTTGAATTAGCCAAACAAGGAATAATAAAACTGAATGCTTCGGCGACTTGTTTTACTAATTTATTTTATGTTTTCAGAAAGATTGCCGGAAACAATAAAGCAAAGCAAGCGTTAAATTCCCTGCTTATCTATATTAATGTTTTAGAAGTAAATAGTTATATAATAAAAACTTCGTTAGAATCTTCATTCAGCGATTTTGAGGATGCAGTTCAGTATTATACTGCACTTAACAATAAAATGGATATTCTGCTTACGAGAAATATATCAGATTATATTCAAGATGGCATTCCGGTGATGAAGCCGGAAGAATTTATTAAGACAGTATAATTATTGGATCTCTTCGGTAACGAAAATACGATAAAGGAAAAGACTAAAGATCAGGCAAAATTTCAGCCGCTGGCTGAGAGAATGCGTCCGAAAACACTTGATGATTTTGCGGGTCAAAAGCATCTAATAGGTGAAGGAAAGCCCATAAGGAAAATGATAGAAAATAATAATATTTTTTCTATGATCTTCTGGGGGCCACCGGGTGTTGG
>JANPBV010000120.1:0-1529 GCA_031430615.1 Ignavibacteria bacterium
TTGTGTTAACTATAAAAGTACCCTCGGGTGTACTTACATTTCCTGATTTCCTGTATCCAAAATGTCCTTTCATTCCGAAGTTCTTTAACCCAAAGCCTAATGTACCGTTACCGAAATATTGTTTATCCATAGTAAAGCCGCCAAGAACAATACTTCCATAATATACGGGTTTTTTGTGTGAGGAAAATTCAAGAGGTTTACTTATCACATTTATAACACCACCAATACCATCTGCGCCATAAACAAGGCTTGCGGGTCCCCTTAGAATTTCAATTCTATCGAGATTGAACAGGCTTAGCTCGGGTCCGTGTTCATCACCCCATGATTGCGATTCCTGCTTAACCCCATCATGTATGACAAGCACGCTCTGCGAAGTTAAACCGCGAATTACAGGCTTACCTATTCCACTGCCTGTTGATACATTGCTGATGCCGGGGATATTCTGAATTGTTTCAGCCAGGTTCTGGCTTCTGGATTTGTTAATTGTACGGCTGGTTAGTTCTGTAATAGAAAAAGTACTTTTGGAAATTTCCGAAGCATTGAATGAACCCGTTACGTCAATTACGGGAGTTTCGATAAGACTTTCATCAAGCGATATTGTGTAAAGAGTATCATTACCTGTGACATTTACATTAAGTGAACGTGCCGCATAACCGCTAAGCTTAAATGTAATTATGTGGGAACCTTTTGATACACCCGAAAAATTAAATTTACCTTTATTATTGGTTGTTGAGGCAAGTCCAAGATCACTGATAACGACAGAAACAAATTCAAGCGGTTTATTATTTTTATCGGTTACTATTCCTGTAAGCTCATTACCCTGTATAGCTGATGTTTGCGCAATTGCATTACTACACTCAGCATAAGCCAAAATGTAAAACATTGCAAGAAACATCAATAAAGTATTATTGATAGGATTTCTCATATATGTATGATTAAATGCTTTCTGAAATATGAATACCAGAAAACAAAAATTGTTTAAATGTGTTATTTAGTTAAAATGAATCAGATATGAGAAACTATAGGTGGCGCTCTGCCGGGAGAAGTGAATAAATATTCCGATTTGAGAACCGGATTAACGCTGTTTGGAATTACATGGTAAGTTAATAACTGGGGTGTGAATATAAAGACTTGTACAACTAAAGTTGTTTTAAGCGAGTGATTAAAAATACATGCTTCGCATTTTGATTCATCATTATCATTAATATAATCATGATGATGCAAAAACTCATCGCCATTAATTGCAGAAAACGCAAAAATGAGCAGAAATGAAGCAATGTATTTTCTCAGGTTATTCAATATGCTGCAATAGTAATTAACATTATTAGTTGTAACAAGTCAATTTGGATAAAAATTCTCTGATATTAAATAAAAAATCAAAAGATTAGACAACTTTCAATCCCGCTGAAAAGAAGTCAAGCGAATTGCACGCAAAGTCGCAAAGACGCGGAGAAAGAAAAAATAATCAACTGCAAATCCCTTAGTTTGTATTATCACCAACAAAGGGAGAATTATACAGTATTAGCTGG
>JANPBV010000121.1:0-10733 GCA_031430615.1 Ignavibacteria bacterium
GGAATAGCTATAATAGGTTTCTTTTTAAATATGATAATTCTTGCAAGACTTGCAAAAAACAGGTCAGTTAATCCTCCGGTTTCTGCTGTAATTCTGCCGGTTAAATAAAATATCTCCCATTAATTTTCATACTTATATATAATTTAATTCTCGTTCCCAAACTCCAGTTTGGGAACGTTTTTTCATTTGTTGTTGGTCACAAGACCAACAACGCGGGAATCCTGGATTCCCCTTTAATATTCATTCTACTGTACTTCGCAGATTCTTTGCGAAGCAGGACTCTGCGAGAATGGAAATAAAATTTTCACTCTTTAATATTCGCGCAAATCTATTTTTTACCAATATACTTTTTCAGATAATAATTATAGGTCCCGGCGGTTTCGTTGGCGCGGTATCCGGATTTTTTACATCAAGATTCTGAAGAAAATATCAGACGGCTGAAAAATGTATTCGATGAGACCAGTGTGATCGGAAGCAAGCTGATAACAGAAGATAAGGTTAAGATAATTTAGTAAGGCCTAAATTAATACAACGTTGCATATTCCTCATTCATCTACTTGCATCAATTCATGTATCCCGATTCAGCTTAACCGGTTCAGGAGACTTTTATATCCCCATAACCATAATAATGTTCATTTTATTGCAAATTTTTTTATATCTGACTGTTCTATAGTTGTATTCAGTAATTATTAAGAATGTTTCCTTTCTGTTAGCCCCTGCACAATAAATTAACCTTAACGCAATCATTATCTAAGTCTCTCCTAATTCTTTCCTAACCATACACGGCTATTTTTGTTACTCCACAAAGAAAATCTGTAAACAATATTAAATAAATTTAACAAAAGTACAAATTATGAAAAAATTCATTCTGTCTTTACTATTGGTATTTATGGCGGCAGGGTCATCTATGGCTCAGGGCTATCCGTTCACGCCGATTGATACAGCATTTGCTTCAACAAATTACCTGTTACTCCCTACGGGTTTCCAGTTCTCAATTGTATTTCAGCAGGGGCAGCCTGTTGTTTTAAGCAACGGCTCAACCCGTCCAGCCAGGGGAGTAAATGATTTTATTATCTTCATTCCAAACAATGGTTCTAGCACTAACGGCTGGCTGTTTGTTAACCACGAAACTGCCGATACAAATTCTTTCCTTGGTGATGGCGGCGGCGCAACTACATTTACAGTTTCTAAAGTAGGCAATAGCTGGTATCCAACAGGTCCGTTTAAACATATGAATTTCGCGCATCTTGGTTTAACAAGAACTAACTGCGCCGGCGGTAACGGAATTTTAGCAAACGGAAATGTCTTAACAACAGAAGAGTTTCCGCCAAACAGTAATGTTGAGTTATATAATAACGGCGCAGGTATCCGGGATACTACCGATTTTGGCGGATATAAGAAATATCTGAATTTTGGCTGGATGGTAGAGTGTAATGTGCAGGGTGATACTGCTATCAGAAAGTCTTTCCAGATGGGAAGATTCTCTCATGAAGCAGCTCAGGTTATGCCTGACGGCAGAACCGTATATTTAACTGATGATTTTTCAGGAGGATGTTTTTTTAAGTTTGTTGCCAATACTTTCGGTAATTACGAAACTGGTCAGCTCTTTGCATATAAACAGGTTGGTAATTCCGGCACATGGCTTCCAATGCCAATGAACAGAGATTCATTAAATAATGCACGCTCAGTAGCGCAGAGACTTGGAGCAACTTTATTTATCAGGCTGGAAGATATTGATATGGATACACAGGGTAACATATATATTGCCGAAACAGGCGCTGATTCGGTTGATCTTTCATCATACATAACTAACGGTGGCGTAATTGCAAACCATCTTGTCCCAAAACATGTTGGCTCTAACAGATATGATGACCCATACGGCAGAGTTTTAAAACTTGACCTTAATACACTTAGTTTAACGGTGCTGGTTGAAGGCGGAACAGCTTCAGACGGAAAAACAAATTTTTCATCAGTTGATAATATACAGATAGACAGACAAAGGAACATAATTTATTTGCAGGAAGATCTCATCAGCGGTACAAGAGGAAGACAGCCTTCATATATTACCTCTTCATCAAACTGGGTATGCGAAGTTTATGCTTTAAGTCTCAGCATTCCTAACCCCACAGTAAATGATCTGAAACGATTTGCAAACTTCCCGAAAGGAAGTGAAGCTACCGGTGGTTACTTTACACCTGATTACAATAACTTTTTCATCAATGTTCAGCATCCTTCAAGCGGAAACGGTGCGCCATTCAATGTATCAACAACTGTTTGCATAACAGGATTTCCTCCGTTAACAGGCATTGAAGGACAGGGCGGTTCTATCCCGAATAAATTTGAGTTAAATCAGAATTATCCTAATCCGTTCAACCCCTCAACAACAATTAAATTCTCAGTTCCAAAAGACGGGAACGTTGCAATAAAGGTTTATGACGTCAAGGGTCAGCTTGTTAAAATACTTGTTAACCAGCGCATTATTGTTGGAAACTATTCGGTTGATTTCAATTCATCAGAGATTTCAAGCGGTATTTACTTCTATTCGCTGGAAACACCTGATTTCAAAGAAACAAAGAAGATGATTTTGGTTAAATAGTATTTTGCTCATTGCTTTCCCCAATGCCCCGGTTAAACGGGGCATTTTTATTGTCACACATTTCCTTCATTTTGTTCTAATACATAAACGATAGTTTTTAACATTCTCTGTATGTATTAACATTCGGCAATTAAATTTCACAGCTTCTTAACAAAATTATAATAATCAGCTTATTAATTTTAACAAACTTTGTCTTTGAATATGTCTAAAAAAATTTATATCTTAGAATAATGCAAAATATAGGTGTATTACCAAAAGCCCCTCTTCAAAACTTCTCAAATCCGGGAATTTCCAGGTTCTTCAAACATTTTAAATATGAGATAATTAAAATTCTGGTCTTCCTGTTTATTTTTTTTGCTTCAGTTATATACGTTAATTCCGAAAGCAAGTCATATTATGACACGAGACCCCCTGTTTTGGGAAAACTTTAATTTAAGTCATAACTTAAATTTCTGAGCGTCTGTTATATTTTAGTTTTATATAAAGAGAATTAAATTTAATATACTTAAATTTACTTATCGTTTATAGAAATTACCTCGTAATTCTCTCCCATTTACCCTTTTTTCCCGCCATTTTTTTCAAATTGTATTTCAATACTATCTTTCGTAATTTTCCTTAAAATTACATCTAAAATATGCATAAAATCGAAAAATTTCTAAGTTTAGCAATTCTTTTAATAGTTATCACATCCATATCGGGATGCGGCTATAATTCATTGGTAGAGCAGGATGAAAAAGTAAACCAGGCATGGGCTCAGGTCGAAAACCAATATCAGCGCCGCGCTGATCTTATTCCAAATCTTGTGAAAACCGTTCAGGGTTACGCCGATTTTGAAAAAGGCGTTTTAACTGAGGTTACAGAAATGCGCTCAAAGGTGGGACAGATAAAACTTTCAACCGATGACCTTGCCGATGAGGAAAAATTCAAGATGTTCCAGGATGCTCAGGATAAACTCTCCGGCGCGCTCTCAAGACTGCTTGTTGTGGCTGAAAATTATCCGCAGCTAAAAGCAAACGAAAATTTCCTTCAATTGCAGTCGCAGCTTGAAGGCACCGAAAACCGCATAGCCGTTGAGCGGAAAAAATTCAATGAAGCCGTGCAGGAATACAACACATCGGTCAGAAGATTCCCTACCTTGATCACCGCCAAGATAATGGGCTTTAAAGAAAAGCAGTATTTCAAATCAGCCCCGGGCACCGATAAAGCGCCTGACGTAAATTTTGACTTCAACAAGAAGAAAGAAGAAAAGTAATATCATATTCCCCCTTAAAAAGGGGGAGCATCTTTCAAAGTATTCTTGTAAACCACAATTAAACCAGATTGTCGGTTTCCATGAATTAAAAATGGGGATTTTATATTTAAAACTTCCGGTTTACTTGTTTTAAAAAACAATAAATTTTCTTTCTACACACAAAAGGAAAACACTATATGCAGGCAGTTGTGATGGCAGGCGGGTTCGGCACAAGGCTAAGACCGCTCACGGCAAATATTCCAAAACCAATGACACCGCTTTTAAACAAGCCTATCATTGAGCATATCATTGAGCTACTCAAAAAACATGAGATAACTGATATTATAATGATTCTTTATCACCAGGCTGAAGTTATCCGTGATTACTTTAAAGACGGCAAAAAATTCGGGGTTAAGATACAGTACGTTAAACCGGATGCCGATTACGGTACTGCAGGCGCTGTTTACTGCGGTTATGAGCTTATCAATGACCGCTTCATAATCATAAGCGGTGATGTGGTAACAGATTTTGATCTCTCGCAGGCTGTTAAATTCCACGAAAGGAAAAAGTCTGTTTCAACACTTGTTTTAACCCGCGCAAAAAACCCTCTCCAGTTTGGCATAGTGCTTACCGATTCAGAGGGAAAGATCACAAAGTTTTTCGAAAAACCTACGTGGAGCGAAGTTTTCAGTGACACAATCAACACCGGAATTTACGTTCTTGAAAAAGAAACCCTTGGTCTTGTGCCAAAAGCGCGCGGCAATAAAGCAGACTGCGATTTTTCCAAAGACCTCTTTCCGTACCTATTAAAGAACAAAAAGCCTCTTTACGGCGCAACACTGAATGGTTACTGGCGTGATGTCGGCTCGCTTGATGATTATATCAAAACCAACCTCGAGGCTCTAAAGGGAAAAATAAATCTGCCGCTTGCAAAGGGCTTACTGAAAAATGGAAGCATTGTTGCGGCTAATGCGAAAATTTCTCGAAATGCTAAAGTTATAAATTCTGTAATTGGTTCTAAATGTTTCATTGCGCCTGGAGCTGTTGTTAAGGATTCTATTTTATGGAACAACTCGGTTATAGAAGAAAATTCACGCGTAAACCATGATGTTGTATGCAATAATGTAAAGATAAAACCAAACTGCCGTGTAAACGAAAATGTATTTATAGGCAGCAATGTTGTTATAGGCAGCAACGTCACTATCAGAAGCGATGTTAAGATATGGCCTCAGAAGACTGTGGATAGCAATTCTGTAGTCACGAAAAACCTTATTTGGGAAGAAAGATGGAAAGATACATTATTCACTGATTCACGTATAACGGGACTTTCAAACATCGAGATAACCCCTGATTTCAGCGCGAAGCTTGGAATGGCTTACGGGGTATTTGCCGGGCTTGATTCCAAAATTCTAATTTCAAGGGATATCGATAATGTTTCGCTTATGATAAAAGGTTCTATCACCAGCGGCTTGCTTTCAAGCGGCGTTACTGTGCTTGATTACCAGACAACACCAATCCCCATATTAAGACAGGAGCTTGGCAAAGGTAAAGCCACCGGCGGAATATTTGTAAGAAAATCACCATTTGATTCATCAAGATGCGATATAATATTTTTCGATTCTAACGGTAAAGACCTTTCTTCCGCAAAAATAAAATCAATTGAGCGCCTTGTAATTTCAAATGATGCGCGCCCCATACCCTTTGATAAAATTGGCTCAATTAATTATGCTGAAAGAACTTACGAAAGCTATAAAGAACGTTTCATTTCGATGCTTGATAAAGATATTATTAACCGCAGGAAGTTCAAAATAGCCATCAACTTCTCGCACGGGATAACTTCAACCATACTTCCTAATATACTGGGTGATTTTAATATAGAGCTTGTTACGCTTGATTCGCATCTTGATTCCGCAAAACAATCGCGCTCACCCGAAGAATTTAAAACCGCGCTTCAGCAGCTTTCATATATAGTTACATCATTAAAATATGACGCGGGATTTTTAATTGATGCAGGCGGCGAGAAAATATATCTTGTTGATGACACAGGGAAAATATTAAGTTATGATAGGTTCCTTAGCCTTGTAGTATATATGTACCTTTGTTTATATCCTAAGACCAAAAAAATAGCAATACCTATCCAGGCATCCGGTGAAATTGATATTGTCGCTAAAAAATATTTTACCGATATCGTCAGGGTAAAAGATTCTCACTTTGCTATTATGGAAGCAACCGCAGACCCTGATGTAGAGCTTGCCGGCGGGACAAAAGGCGGGGTAATATTTCCTGAGTTTTCATTTGCTACAGACGGAATGTTCTCTATCATGAAGATACTTGAGCTTGCCGCCAGATCACATAAAAAACTAAGTGAAACAGATAAGAAAACCCCTTTGCTTCACATGGCAAAAAATAATGTGTTCTGCGCTCTTGACCAAAAGGGAAAAATTATGCGGAAGCTTGTTGAAGATTCCGAACGGCAGAAACGCCAGATGATAGACGGGATCAAAATATTCTTTGATGAATATACGTGGGCGCTGTGCATACCGGATAGCGAACGAGAAATTTTCCATGTTAACGCAGAGGCAAAGACACGCAAACGCGCCGAGCAGCTTGTAAGGGAATATTCCCAGAAAATAATGAAGTACCACGATAACCTATAGTTGCTAAGAACATCCATAAATAATTTTCGCAACAGAAAGAGCTCTGTTTTAGAAGAGTCTTCCGCTAAAAGTGATAAATCTTCAATGCTTTACAGCGAAAACCTGTTTAAGGAAAATCTGGTTGTTAATTTAAGGGCAAGGGTTCTTGGAATATGCATCTTCTTATATTATTTCATAGAGCAAGGCACAATGGGGCTTGTTCCTCAGAAATTTTATATGGTTTACAGAAGTGTAAGGATATCTGATCTGTTGTTATATGGTATGGTTGGGTATTCCATTATGTGCTATTCTGAATATAAAGACCTAATCAAGAGTAAGTCTTTTCTTGTTATTAAGATACTTCTTTCATATCTGATTTTTGAGTTTGCAGTTAGCGCTTTCAGATATGGGTTTAGCCCAATTGAGTATTTTTTCAGATTAAAAGGCGTGTGGACTTCGTTTCTTGTTTTCCCCTATCTGCTGCTTCTTAAAAGAGGCGGTTTCGGTTTTCTTGTTAAACTTATTTTCCCTTTAGCTGTAATTTCTAACCTGCTTTACCTGATAACAGCATTAACAGGTATTCCCTTTTTACCCGATGTATCAATTATTAAACAAAAGTTACCCGGAGATATTGAGGTTTACCGCGTTTTTGGGGGAACCTTCTTCGGGGAATTCTTTTTCCTTGGAATAGTTTATTTTTGGGTCACAAAAAGATTTCGCGCCTGGCAAATGGGATTGCTTGCATTGTTTATTTTTCCGCATATACTTGCATTTGGCAGGCTTGCGTGGATTAGCTTTGCGTTTACTATACTTATGATGATTCTCCTGAACTCTCTCAACAAGAAAAATTACAATGTATTATTCCGGCAGGCTGTACTTCTTGTTGTTATGGGTATTGGTATAATGTTCGCTTTTATTAAATTCATACCCGAATCTGATTTCTACATAGATGCTCTGAATGCGCGAATTTTCCAGGGACAGGAAGATGTGAAATACGGTGAGGGGACATACGGTACCCGTGTTATTATGCAAAACAGTTCTCTTGTATCTCTTTGGCTTAACAGTGATTTCTTTATTGGAGTTGGTATGCACCCGATGTGGGTTATTGGTCCGGAGTCAAAGGAAGAGATGGTTTATTACGGCGCCTTCTGCGATGTTAGCTGGCCCGGCACGCTGGCTGCTTATGGTATTATAGGTTTTGCTTTAGCTTTCTTTATCCAGTTCTATTATGCTTTCCTGGCATTCAAAATTATTAAGAATTCAAAATCAGTGACTTTTTACACTTTTATGTTAACTCTTTTGTTTTCTAAACTGGCTTTCGATAGCACTGTTGGGTTTTCGTATGTATTTTTAACAACCGGCTTATGGGGGCTTTTTAATATGCTGAACATTTATATACCTATGCTTGTTTATACATATGAAGATGCGAAAAAGAAAGGGATAATTTAAAACAATATGTTTTTGTCTTATCATTCCAGCTATTTTTTAATAAAAATTAAATTAAGAACTTGGTTGTCAAGTTAGCAAATAATTTCAGGGTAAATGCACGAAAAGCGGCTCTGGAAGGAAAAACATTTACTGATGTTCTTTACCAGAAGAATTACCTTACGCTAAATGCCAAACTTCTCGCATGGGGAATATTTCTTATATTCTTTATAGAAAACGGAACCCTTGGTTTAATACCTAAACAGTTCTATTTTGTTTATAGAAACATGAGAATTTCTGATTTCCTGTTATATTTTCTCGCGATATACTCATTATATGATTTAAAAGAATTTTCAAAGTTGTACCATAGCCGCGCGCTGATTATTCCTAAGCTGATACTTTTATATCTTTTATTTCAGTTTATTATGAGTTCGATTTTATATGATTATAATATCATTGAATTCTTTTTCAGGCTCAAGGGTATGTGGATGTGTTTCCTCGTTTTCCCGTTCCTGCTGTTAATAAAAAGAAGAGCGTTGGGTTACCTTATCAAAATCTTCCTGCCGGTCGCAATTGTATCAAATGTGCTTTATATAATGAGCGCTGTAACGGGTATCGCATTTCTTCCGGATATCGGTATTGCAGAACAAAACCTACCCGGGGGTCTTAAGGTATTCCGTGTATACGGCGGAACATTTTATGGGGAGCTTTTCTTTCTTGGTTTTGTGTATAATTGGATTACCAGAAAATTTAAATTTTATCAACTTTTCCTTGCAATATTATTTATTGTGCCTCATATTTTAGCATTTGGCCGCTCCGCTTGGGTGAATTTTGCTTTAACAATTGCTATTATGATGGTCTGGTATGCTATAAAGAAAAGAGAGTTTCGTCTTGCTTTCAGACAGATTATTATTGTATCCATACTTGGAATTGCTCTTGTATATTCTTTCATTAAGTTAGTTCCTGAATCAGACTACCTCGTTACCGCTATTGAAGCCAGGATATCACAGGGCCAGGATGATATTAAATTTAAAGAAGGTACTTACGGCTCTCGCCTTGCAAGTATAGGTGCTTTGATTACCCTGTGGCAGAACGGGAATATTTTCTTTGGTATTGGTATGCACCCTCTTTGGGTTGTAAAACCTGTTACCGTTGAAGAAAACATATATGCATGGGGCTTTTCCGATGTGGGATGGGCATCTGTACTGGCGGCGTACGGCCTGGTGGGATTTTTGCTGGCCGTAATCTACCAGATATATTATTTTGTTGTCTCAATTAAAGTAGTTAAAAAATCAAAGTACAACGATATACTGGTTTTCTTTGCTCTTGTTTTTCTTTCAAGACTGTTTTTTGATAGCGTGATAAATGCCGCATATGTTGGTCTTTCTGTGGGGCTGTGGGGATTCTGGTCAACGGCAATTTTTCTTTCTGCTCTAACTTATAAAATGGAGTACCCAAATGAAGAATATACAATCTAATTATTAATTTTTATAATGTATTGCTTTATATGTTTTAAATCCCTTAAAAATTATTTCCATTTTAAATATTAAGAGATAATCGTAACTTTATACTCATGAAAATTCCTCATATATCCGTTGTTTCGCCTGTTTATGGCTGCAAAGATTGCCTTTTTGCGCTGTATGAAAGACTGAAAACATCACTTGAGAAAATTACACCGGATTTTGAAATAATCCTTGTAAACGATGCAAGCCCTGATAACAGCTGGAAGGCAATTGCTGAGCTTTGTCAAAAAGATAAACGTGTTGTTGGAATTAATCTCTCCCGAAACTTTGGACAGCATTATGCAATTACCGCCGGGCTGGATGCAGCAAAAGGCGAGTGGATAGTTGTTATGGATTGCGACCTGCAGGACCGGCCGGAAGAAATTGGCAAACTTTACGCAAAAGCGCTTGAAGGCTACGATATAGTTTTTGCGCAGCGAATTAAAAGACAGGATAATTTCTTTAAAAAAATAGCCTCTAAGATCTTTCACTCTTCGCTCAGTTATTTAACTGATACTGAAATTGATGCCTCGATAGCAAATTTTGGGATATTCAGGAAGAATGTTATTGATTCAGTCATTCAAATGCGGGAGCAGCTCAGGTGGTTTCCTACTTTTGTAAATTGGGTTGGTTACACACATACAAGGATACCGGTTGAGCACTCACGCAGAGAAAACGGAAAAAGCAGTTACTCTGTTAAGAAGCTCTTTGATCTGGCTTTCAACGTATTAATGCTCAACTCTAATAAACCGCTCAAACTGGTATTAAAGTTCGGCTTCCTTGTCTCGTTTACCGCAATTTTATATGCGGGTATTACTCTGTACCGGTATTTAAGCGGGCAAATTGGCGTTCTGGGATGGGCAAGCCTTATAATTTCTACCTGGTTTCTTTCCGGTGTAATAATATTTGTACTTGGAATTATCGGAATTTATATCGGCAGGATCTTTGATCAGATAAAACAAAGACCGCTTTATATTATCAGGCAAAAAATTAACTAAACGTTTTTTATTGAACAAACATACAAATTAAACATTTAAAGGAATTTTATTTATGAGCGATTTTATCAAAGATACATGGGAAAAACAAGCCGAAAATTTTAAAGATTCTCACTGGGTATCATGGGGTGATAACTGGGCAATTGATCTTGAAATAGAAAACAATGCCGGATATATAAATGAAGGCGATAATGTGCTTGATGTAGGCTGCGCAAACGGATTTGCCGCATTCAGGCAGGCGGATAAAAAAAATATCAGGATTGCAGGAATTGATTTCGCTGAAAACATGATCAAATACGCTCACGAAAAACATAAGGCATTTGGGTCACCTGAAAATATTTCTTTTAA
>JANPBV010000122.1:0-4081 GCA_031430615.1 Ignavibacteria bacterium
GCGGGTGAATCAACCGTTGATATTGCCATAGTTGATGAGTCAGTCCATAAAGATCATGCACCAGAAACACTTGTATTAACTGCAAGTGTTAAGCCATTTATTAACCTTGTATGGGGTGGTACACTTGTAATGGTTATTGGATTTTACTTCTCACTTCTTTCAAGATACAGAAGGATTAAATCAGAGCACCGCAAGAATGAGGTTGTTAATACGAATGGAAACGAAACAAATGGTCATAACAACGGTAACGGAAACGGTAAACATCATCAAAAGAAACATAAGCATACTGAAGAAGAAGTCTGAGAAAAAGAAATATAGTTTTAAGTTTTTTGAAGAGACGTTCAAGCTGAACGTCTCTTTTTTTATACAAATTCTATGACATATAAGGGTTGACATTCTCCTCGTATTATTATATTTTCAAATTGGTAAAACTGTCAAAAGAATGGAGCATCAAGAACGACGATAAAGTTTTAAGGGACTAACTACTTCGAATGGCTTTGATAGTAGAGTCATCTTTTTTTATGACACTTAGCTATTTCAATATGATATTGTTACATTTTATTACAACAATATTAAACCAAATAAAATAATAATTGTCTAATTTTGTAGTGAGGAAATTATTTTTGAACAACCAAAAAGCAATTCCATGAAAATAAAAATATTATTCATCATGGCTCTTTTGGCACTAACATCCATCATAGCAGCAGTTTTTCCAGATAGCAGTAATAAATGTACCTACAGGCTAAGCAGCGCCTCTGTAAGTATTACACCACTGGAAGAACAGAACCTTGTTTACATGAGAGAAGAAGAAAAACTTGCTCATGACTTTTATACCCTTATGATTAAGAAATATGATCATTGTGTATTCAAGAACATTTCTCAGGCAGAAACCATGCATAGCGGTTTTATTAAAGAACTGCTTGATAGATATTCTATTGCAGACCCTTCTATTGGAAAGAATGAAGGCGAGTTTACGAATTCTGTTCTGGCTGCACTTTACAGATCCTTAACTGAAAAAGGAAGTATTTCACTTAATGACGCTTTCAAATGCGGTGCTGAGATAGAAGAACTTGATATTTCAGATCTTAATTCAAGGATAGATGAGACAACTTCTCAGGATATAAAAGAAACATTCATTAACCTGAGGGAAGGTTCCCAAAGGCATTTACAGGCTTTTGTTAGAAATCTTAAAGCCGCAGGTGAAACTTATACACCAATACATCTATCGCAGCAGAAATTTGACGATATTATCAAAAATTCAGATGCAAAGACTAACAAATGCGGTGACTGTAACTACAAAAAAGGAGATGATGAAAAAGGCTGTAATGGGAATGGTTGTAATAAAAATGGCTGTAGAGATAACTGCAAAAGAAAGTAATTTTTAATACGTGCAAAAGAAATGACAATAAATACCGGGTTAACCCCCGGTTTTTTTATGTGTAGAACGAATAATTTTTAAAAATCAGGATAAGTTATTTTATAAATTTTCTGATATACTCAACATACAACGGAAATTCTGAATATTTGTATTGCCCACTAAAACATGGAATTAGATTCCTACCAAGATAATTTTCTTCAGGGTTAACTATAATTCTATCATTATAATACTTATTTGCGGGTATCTTTTGCTCCTCCGGAAAATTCAACAAAGCATTTAATATACACTCAGCGGTAGCAAAAACAGGTAATTCCTTTTTTGGGTCCAGCTTTTCCAGATCCTCCATCAATAACGGCTTCCATAATTCAGCAAAATCAAACCATAACTTGTTATCAGGTGATTCTTTCGTCATATAGTTTCGCACAACGTTCTGCACATAAATACTTTCTTTGTTTAATCCAAGATGTCTGATATTATTGTTAATGCTATTAAAATAATTGGCTCTGGGGTTTTGAAGGTCAAAAACATGCGTTATTACCGCTGTTTTACCGTTATTACTGAAATTACTGGGATCCGTCCCTAATATAATTGCTTTTATATTTTTACTTTTAACAGAATGCTCGTGGGGTATACCATAAGAACAATAGTAACTCTTTAAGCTGCTGTTTGCAAGAATTACCTGACAAATAAATACTTCCATAAGTTTTTTAAGGAATTTATCTTCTTTACCATGGGCTAAATAAGGCACTACAATAGATTCATTAATAACATTAAATCCGCTATTTTTAAGCCTTGAGTTAAACAGCGAAAATATGTTTGCTTTAACTAAGATAATTGGTATATGTTTTTTATCAGCTGAAATATCTTTAAGGTCATTAATTAAATTATCATAATTTTTTAATATTGTACCTTCCTTTTTTTTGGGCGGTAGTTCAGAGCTTAAAGCCTCATAAACAGAATCCATTATATAATAACCTGTCTCCTTAAACTTTTTCAGACCCTGAAGTTTTATCTGTTCATTAAGGTGATTATATTTAAAATCTATTAATCGCATCATAGTTTTAAAAACAAAATCATTTTGGTGGCTTTTGGTGTCATAAAAATACGCGCCTTCTGCAACAGGTGACTCAAACAGAAATATCATATTAATATTATCAGGCTTGAATTTATTCCGTAATGCTATGTATTCTTCGGGTGTTCTCGTCATAGTAATTTTCAATACTTGTTAATGTAAAAATACTATTTTATTTTCTTCAATGAAAGTAATTCTAAATTTATCCTTAAATTAAATTAAGAATTTTTATGACATTTGACTTACTGCCAAAACACAATATAAAATGAAATATGTTTAAAAAAACATAACACACCCCATAAACAAACAGGGCAACCCCTAATAAAAGGATCACCCCGTTTTTTGAATTGATGGTTTTGTTTACCAATGCATTCACCAGGTACAGCCTGATGCTATACTTTGGCGTATGCAAATTCTAAATTGAAAATTAATCCCCCCTTTGCTTCCTACGCTTTTTGCAGTCCCGCGTCTCTGCTTAGCGGGAAAAAAAGGGTGGGAGAATAAACTTCAATATTCAATATTCCACAATTAATCTTAGATTAAAATCCTTCGTTAATTACCTTCGGGGGTTTTGACTTTGCTTCCAAAAAGTAACCCCCATCAAAGATTTTCGAATCCTAAAGTAAATTCTTTACTTATAACTTTTTTTAGTCCTGCAAAAATCCTCCCCCCTTCAAAAACGAAGGGGGGATAGAAGCAAAAATAAATTAATAATCAATTTCGCCATTTATGTGAAGTTCTTTATCAACAAACTGACCCTGTCCGTTAATTACTGACCCATGACAGATGTAACAGGTCGTTTGGTTCATAAATGAATAATGAGGCGGAGTAAATACGCCGCTTACCTGAGGTGTAGGATTCCCTGTATTTGGGTCACCGTGGCATGTACCGCAGGTAACACTTCCCGGGTTAGTCCATAGACCAACTGCATTCACATTACCCTCTTTAAACGTTCCGTGGCAGTATACGCTGGAGCATGTCGCAGTGCTCCTATCCCAAGTCGGGTTGGGTCTTATAGGACCCCCTAATGTGTCGTAAGCAAGCGGACCGAAGACTATCTCAGCAATACCATCCGGATCGGATCCTATGTGATTAGGATCATCAAAACCGTTAATATCCCTGTGACAGTTATCACAGCTTAATGCAGCGCCATAAGTAGAATAAAGATGACTCATATGAACCCCAACACCAAGTGATGTAGTACTGCTATCGCCATTTAAAGCGTTTGGCGGATTTGAGTGTTCACTGTTTCCGTGGCATGTCCTGCAGTTTTCAGGTCCATTACTGTTTGAATGGCATCCTAAACAGCTTGTTCCTGAAGTACCACCTGAATAATCTCCGCCGTGGCATGTTTTGCATGCTCCAAGGTTCCATTTACTGGATGCAATATACACCCCATGAAAATTACCGGAGCTTGGATTACTCCAGCCTACAGCGTGTGTTCTGATCTCAGGAGCTAATGCTACGCTGTTATCAAGCTCGCTGCAGCCCTGGTAAACCAAACCGGTTGCCAGCATTACAAAGAATAAACTATAAAACAAAAGAGTTTTATTTCTTATTATCTTTTTCATATCAAAATATATTATTTTTAGTTTCGTTTTTCATTTGATCTTTTCAATTGTAAAATTATC
>JANPBV010000123.1:0-4052 GCA_031430615.1 Ignavibacteria bacterium
TTTGAATAATCAAAACGCCATTTTACAGTGGAGGTTGTGACCAAAATCGAAGCAAACTGCTCCAAAGCCCCCCAAAGAAAATTTTTTTCCCAAAAGGTAAAATTTCCATTTTTAAGAAAATAGCTATCCATAAGGCTTTACGGCTTGTCAAGTGTTTTCGTAAAAAATTTTCTTCCGATGTAATTTGCATTTATAGTTTAGTTCTATTAATTTTGTTTCCAATCATTAACAAAAGCTAATCAAGGATATTCTCAGGAAAGCTTTTTAGAGTAAAATTGCTCCAAAGGAGCTCCTTCGGAGTTGAACCAGCCCATACGAATTCAAAAGATATATTAAAGATGTTACTTCAGTGTTAATGATGCATTAAAATTTAATAAAGAATTCCGAAAATTTTTAATTACTTACGCATGAAGATAGACAGACTGTTTGCTGGGGAGACTAATAATCCTTACGATAAAATTGAATTTGATAAACGTACATCTGTAATAAGAAATCCCGATGGCTCTATCGTTTTTGAAATGATAGATATTGTTGTTCCTAAAACATGGTCACAGGTTGCCACAGATATTCTTGCGCAGAAATATTTCCGCAAGGCTGGAGTTCCGCGTGTATTAAAAAGAATTGAAGAAGAAGGTATGCCGGTCTGGCTGCAGGCATCAACACCAGATGTTGATGCTATGAAAGATATTCCGGAATCAGACAGGAATACATCCGAGACAGATTGCCGCCAGGTATTTAACCGCCTTGCAGGATGCTGGACCTATTGGGGTTGGAAATACGGCTATTTTAACAAGGAAGAAGACGCTTTAGCGTTCTATAATGAGCATTGTTATATGCTGGCTCAGCAAATGGCGGCTCCTAATTCACCGCAATGGTTCAATACCGGCTTAAATTGGGCATATGGAATAACCGGACCATCACAGGGTCACTATTATGTTGATGGCAAAACCGGAGTTTTAACTCAATCAGAAGATGCATATACGCATCCGCAGCCGCATGCATGTTTTATCCAATCAGTCAGTGATGACCTTGTAAATGAAGGTGGTATCATGGATCTTTGGGTGCGTGAGGCGAGATTATTTAAATATGGTTCAGGTACAGGTTCAAACTTTTCTAATATAAGAGGTTCAAGTGAACCCTTAAGCGGCGGCGGAAGATCATCCGGCTTAATGTCATTTTTAAAAATAGGTGATAGATCTGCCGGCGCAATTAAATCTGGCGGTACAACAAGGCGCGCAGCAAAAATGGTAACGCTTGATCTTGACCATCCGGATATTGAAGAATATATTAACTGGAAAGTTATTGAAGAGCAAAAAGTTGCTGATCTTGTAACAGGTTCAAAACTTATGAACATTCACCTTAATAATGTTATCAAGGCATGTTATGAAGTTCACCCTGAAAACGATCCGTACGATAAAAAACAGAACAAGCATTTAGCAAAAGCTATTGGCGATGCCAGGAAATCTTTGATACCTGAAAATTATATTGATAGGGTTATCCATCTTGCAAAACTTGGCGTTAAGGAAGTACACATTCCAACTTACGATACCGACTGGAACAGCGAAGCGTATCTGACAGTCTCAGGGCAAAACAGCAATAATAGTGTAAGAGCCACGAATGAATTCATGAAAGCAGTTGAAAATGACGGTGCTTGGAACCTATACTGGAGAATTGAGCTTAAAAAAGCTAAAAAAGAAGGCAGAGACCCTGTTGCATGCAAAAAAATAAAAGCAAGAGATCTTTGGGAGCAAATTGCTTACAGCGCATGGGCATGTGCTGACCCCGGAATGCAGTATCACACTACTATTAATGAATGGCATACATGTCCCGCAGGCGGCGAAATAAAAGCTTCAAATCCGTGCAGTGAATATATGTTTTTAGATGATACAGCCTGCAATCTTGCATCTCTTAATTTAGTTAAATTTTACGATCTTGAAAAAGCTGAGTTTGATATAGCAGCATACCGCCACGCTGTAAGGTTATGGACAATTGTCCTTGAAGTGAGCGTGCTTATGGCGCAGTTCCCAAGCAAAGAAATCGCAAAGCTTTCATTTGATTACAGGACGCTCGGGCTTGGTTACGCGAATCTTGGTGCATTACTAATGCTGCAGGGTATTCCGTATGATTCACCAGAAGCGCTTGCTATCACGGGAGCGTTAACATCAATTATGCATATGCGTTCATATTCAACCTCGGCAGAAATGGCAAAAGAGCTTGGTACTTTCCCGCGTTTCAAAGATAACGAACAGAACATGCTGCGTGTTATCAGAAACCACCGCAGGGCGGCATACAACGTGCCTAACGAAGAGTATGAAACACTATCAATAGTTCCGGTAGGCATAAACAAGAAACACTGTCCAGCCCCGTTACTGGTTGCTGCAAGGGAAGATTCAGATATGGCTTTGGATCTTGGCGAGCGTTACGGCTACAGAAATGCGCAGGTTACAGTTATTGCGCCAACGGGCACAATTGGTTTGGTGATGGATTGCGATACAACAGGTGTTGAACCAGATTTTGCGCTTGTGAAATTTAAAAAGCTAGCAGGCGGCGGTTATTTTAAAATTATCAATGAATCAGTTCCGCCAGCATTAAAGAAACTTGGCTATACGGATAACGAAATTCACGATATTATAAAATACTGCACGGGTCATGGCTCAATTATTGGCTGCCCTGAAATAAATCCGCAGTCACTTGCTGAAAAAGGATTTACCTCTGATGTACTTGCCCAGGTGGAAAAATCACTTCCATCGGCATTTGATATAAATTTTGTGTTCAATAAATATACATTAGGGGCAGATTTCTGCAAAGATACACTTGGATTCACAGATGAACAGCTTGATGACTATAGCTTCTACATATTAAGGACACTTGGTTTCACCAAAGAGCAGATTGATGCAGCAAACGATTATGTTTGCGGTACTATGACAGTTGAAGGCGCTCCCCATTTACGCGAAGAGCATTATGCAGTGTTTGACTGCGCTTCTAAATGCGGTAAAAAAGGCACACGTTTTATTTCTGCGGATGCTCATATAAAGATAATGGCGGCAGCACAGCCGTTTATCAGCGGCGCAATAAGCAAAACCATCAACCTGCCAAACGAAGCATCAATTGAGGATATGAAACATGCTTATTTGCTTTCATGGAAGCTTGGCATAAAAGCTAACGCGCTTTACCGTGATGGCAGTAAGCTATCACAGCCGCTTAATTCAGTTACCGATAGCGATGAGTTTGACAGCGAGCATGATGAAATGGTTGAGGCACTTGGTAAACCCAATGATATTATCCGCATTGCAGAGCGTATTATACACAGGTACATTGCAAAACGCCGCAAGCTACCATTCAGAAGGCGCGGATATACACAGAAGGCTAAAATTGGCGCACACTCGGTTTATCTAAGAACAGGTGAGTATGAAAACGGACAGCTTGGCGAGATATTTATTGATATGCACCGCGAAGGCGCGGCATTCAGAAGCTTAATGAACTGTTTTGCTATAGCTATATCATTAGGGTTACAGCACGGAGTACCATTAGAAGAATTTGTAGATGCATTTGTATATACCAGGTTTGAGCCAAACGGTATTGTTATTGGCAATCCGAATATTAAAATGACAACATCACTCATTGATTATATCTTCCGTGAGCTTGCGGTAACATATTTAAGCCGTAATGACCTTTCACACATTTCACAGGAAACCGAAATGAGAACAAGCCCGATTGACAGCTTAAGCAAGCTTGATACCGAGACCGATTACGAGGATGAGGAAATATACTCAGAGCGCTTTATTGATGAGCCTGCAAACAAGAATGCGCCAAAAGTAGATCAGCTACAAGGTACCCAGCAGCAAAATACTCAGGGGAATAAACCGGTACAGAATGTTTCGGTAAGTCCGCAGCAGACAATATCCGGCGGCGCGCTTGGAATACAGATGACAGGCGCTGCAAAGATAAAAAATGTAAGTATGACGGAAGAAACCGAGAAAATTAAGCAGGCAAAGCAAAAGGGCTACACAGGCGATATTTGCCAATCATGCGGAAGCTTAACAATGGTGCGT
>JANPBV010000124.1:0-18514 GCA_031430615.1 Ignavibacteria bacterium
AACCACTGATACACCTACTCCATGTAAACCGCCGGATACTTTATAAGTATTCCTGTCAAACTTACCACCGGCATTCAGCACAGTCATAACCACTTCAAGAGCTGATTTCTTTTCAGTAGGATGCATACCTGTTGGTATGCCACGCCCGTTATCAATTACAGTAATTGAATTATCTTTATTAATTGTAAGCGATATCTTATCGCAATAACCTGCAAGAGCTTCATCAATACTGTTATCAACAACTTCGTATGCAAGATGATGCAAACCTCTGCTTGATACATCACCAATATACATCGCAGGTCTTCTTCTTACGTGTTCAAGTCCTTTTAAGATCTGGATACTTTCTGCATTGTACCCCTCATTATGTCCCGTCTTTTTTACAGCTTTATCTTTTTTATCTGCCATTTACTTAAATATTATATCCTTCAATTTTTTATTTTCAGCCAAATTTTTGTTGATGTTCAGAAGAAGTTCTTCTTTTTGCTGTGAAAGTACAAATCTCCATGTAGAATCCTGTACTTTTACAAATAATACATCGTGTTTTTTATATGATGGTGAGGCTATTTTCGCTATCTTTTCTCCTACTGCATCATTCCAGAAAGCGAAGCGTTTCTTTTTTTCCTTTTTAAATATTCCAAGAATATTTGATATCTCTGACTCTATTGTAGAAGCTCTTTTTGTCCGTTCTTTAAAGTTAATTGACACTTTCTACGTTCCCGTTTACAATATGGAAAGACTTAACATTAGTTATATTTCTTTTTAAAATATTAAGGTGTTCTATATCAGTTGTTGTGATAAATACCTGGTTAAAATCCGTTATCAGTTCCGATATCTTCTCAATCCGGCTCTTATCAAGCTCGGAAAATACATCATCTAAGAGAAGTATAGGTTCACCTGTATTAGTATGTTTTAAATTCCCGTTTATATAACCAAATTCTGAAAGCTTTAATGAAACTATGAATGTTTTATGCTCACCCTGCGAAGCAAATGTTTTCATATCAAAGATATCACCGTTTTTATTCATACTGAATAAATAATTATCTCTATGCGGTCCTGTAAGTGATATTCCTCTTTTTATCTCAATATCCATTTTTTCTTTTAGAACTGTACCAAGTTTTTCCTTTAACAGTTCTAATTCATATTTGGAAACATCCTGTTCATCGATTATTTCACTTTGATAAGAAATGACCGGAATATATTTTGCTCCTACTATTTTTTCGAAACTTGCTGTAATGTATTTACGGAATTCTTCTATAAAATCGAGCCTTCTTATCATTATTTTTACCGCAAGATCAAGAAGCTCTGAATTCCATACCAATAAGAGTTCCTTTAATTCATTATTACTATATCTCCCCGTAAGCAGATTATCCTTTAATAATGAATTTTTCTGTTTAATGATCTTGTTATATTTTCTTAGATCATTGAGATAAACCCTGCTAACCTGTGAAATTAAAAGGTCAAAATTCCTTCTTCTATCCTGCTGCGTACCTGTTGTCAGCTTTAGGTCATATGGTGAAAGCACAACCAGCGGAAACCTGCCGATAAAATCATTTGAACGGGTTACTTTTTCATTATCACATAATAATTGTTTTAAGTTTTCTTCTTTGTGATAGATGAACTTTACCCTGCTTTTCCCCTCTACCCTGTTCTTAAAATCACCAACCACTTCAAAAGCCTCTTTGCCGTATTTAAGGCAATCAGGCTCGGTATTCATTAAAAAACTTTTGGTATAACATAACATAGAAACAGCTTCCATTATATTTGTTTTACCGTTTCCGTTTTCACCGTGAATAAAGTTCAGTTTTTTATTAAACGAGAAAGAACAATCACTGTAATTTTTAAAATCCGCCAAACGAAGCTCTTCAAGGATCATAGTTCCGGTTATCCCTATCAGATATTTCTAACAGGCATAACAAGCATCATCAGCTCTTCATTTTCCATCTGTTCTGATGGTCTGATTATAGCTGCCTTAAGCGGTGTGCTGAAATCAAACAAAAGCTCATCGGAATCAAATAGCTGAATTGCTTCGAGGAGATACTTACCATTAAAGGCAATTTCGAACTCATCGCTCTCGGTATAGCTGCAATCAATAGATTCATCTGCATCTGTACCGTACTCATTATTAGCGGCTTTAACCTTCAATTCGCTTTCAGTAACATAAAACGATGTTTTATTTGTAACCTGGTCTGACATGATTATGCTTCTTTTAACCGCACCAATCAGTTCATTTTTAACAACTTTAAGTATTTTTTCATTATCATTTGGTATAACGGAATCATAGTTAGGGAAAGTATCATCAATAAGCCTGGAGTGAATTGTAATGTTACCGAATGAGCATTTCAGAAATTCATTGCTGAAGAATATTGAGACTTTCTGAACATCACTTTCCTGTTCGCCCGGTGCAGCGGAAGCATCACTATCTGAGCCTGATTTAGATTTGAATAGTCTTGAAATAAGCTGGCAGGTTTTAATTGGCACAAGCATGCTTGTTTTTTCACCGGAATAGTCGAAATTATTATTAATAATTTTAACAAGCCTGTGTCCATCGGTTGAAACAACTTTAAACTCCCCTTTTTTGATCTCGAAGAAAACACCGTTCATGCTTCTTCTAAGCTCATCACTGCTTGCGGCATGAATTGCCTTGGGAAGGTATCTTGATATCAGCGTACCTGCGATATCTATTTCTTTTGAACCTTCCACCTCAGCCGGCATCGGAAAATCATTGGGGTCTTCACCCGTCAGAGTCCATTTACCGCCTTTTGTCTTAATTATCGTTTTATAGCCGCTTTGCAGGTCGAAGTTCAACTCCTTACCTGAAAGGTTTTGTAATAATGTTTCAAGCTTCTTGGCAGGTAATGCTACCTGTCCATCACTTTTACCATCAACATTTATCTTAACCTCAATATAAACTTCAAGATCAGAGCCCATAATAGTAAGCTCTTTGCCTTCGAGGTTAAAAAATAAATTACTTAAGATAGGCAGAGTGGAGCGTGTTGGTGTTACTGATATAACTTTATTTATAGCGCTGATGAGATCATTACTCTTAACAGTGAACTTCATTAAACCTCCCAAAAATTGCTTAATTTAACAAATTTACTGATTTTTCTTGTGTATTTCAATTAATTAATTTGTGCTTACTTTGTGATCTTGTAAAATACCTGGTAACACCTTCTGCCGCCTTAATAGCCATTCTTTGCTTACTTTCAACGGTTTTTCCTGCAAGATGAGGGGTAAGTATAACATTCTTTAATTTTAAAAGTTTTTTATTAAAAAATGGTTCATTTTCAAAAACATCTATGGCTGAATAATATAGTTTATTTTGAGTTAATGCATTGATCAATGAATTTTCATCAACAGTACCACCTCGGGAACAGTTTATCAAGATTGAACCTGCTCGGAGCATTTGCAGATTTTTTCCGTTAATTAATTTTTTTGTAGAATTATTCAAAGGAGTATGTATTGTCACAATATCTGAAGAACTCAAAAGTTTATCCAATGAAACAAATTTAATTGAGATATATTTTTTTTTGACTTTTGGATCAATATCGTTACCAAGTACTTTCATACTGAAAGCTTTTGCAAGCTTAGCTACTTTAGAACCAATTCTGCCAACCCCAATGATACCAATGGTTTTGCCGTACAGCTCTGAATTGTTGAATTTACCGTAATCAAAAATTTTACTTTTCATATCCTTATCTGCCGGAATAATATTTTTAGTTATCGCCAAAATAAGAGCAAATGTAAATTCAGCAGCAGAGATACTATTTGCGCCGGCAACATTCATAACATCGATATTACATTTTTTACAGTAATCTATATCAATATTATCAAAACCCGCAGATACTGTACAAATAAGCTTTACATCTGTAAATTCTGAAAGTGATCTGATAAATTGTTTATCAAGAGTTCTAACTGAACGTATTAATAAAGCGGATTTTTTTATTGTGTCTTTAGTTGAAAGGGATTTAATTTTATTCAAAAGGATATTATTCGGCAACCCTTTCAGAAAAATAACATTGAATCTTTTTTGAAGTAAACTTATACCTTTTGGATGAAGGTCATCTGCCAGGTAAATACTTACATTTTTATTCAAATTTGATTAAGATTGAATGTTCTTTAATTCTTTTACAAGTAATTCATTTAATTCCTTAAAATCAGCAAGCTCAAGATCACCCATATGAGAAAATCTGGCTATCTTATCCTTCATTTCCGCCTGACCATTAGCTATATGTACGCCATAATTATCCATCATGGCCTTTATGAGCTTACCTGATGGAATATTTGCGGGCATTGTAATGGCTGTAAGTGAATCACTTGGATTTGAGGAAAATAAACCAAACCCATTTTCCAGAGAAGAATTACGGAAATACTCCGCCATTTCGTGGGTTTTCTTCCATTTATTTTCAATGCCATCATTTAAAATGATATCACAGGCTTTATCAACTCCATAGAACAAACCAACAGCCGGTGTCCACATAGTCAGACCATCTTCCTCAAATGATTTTAATTCTTTCCTCAGGTCAAAAAAATACCTTGGCATAGAGTTATCCATCATTTTAGCTTTAGCATTTTCACTGTAAGCAATTATTGCAAGACCGGGCTGTGTCATAAGTCCTTTTTGCGAAGCTGAAACAGCAACATCAATACTCCAGTCATCCATCCTGAATTCAATAGCCCCTACAGATGTAACCGCATCAACAATAACAAGCGCATCACTTTTTGATTTAATGTATTCTGTAAGTGTTTTTATGTCTGTAAGAGTTGCAGTTGATGTTTCGGTATGGGTCAGCAGCACAACTGAAATATTTGCAAAATTTGCATTTTCAAAATCAGATGTTTCCGCACATTTGCCGTAATCAATATGCATTTCAACAGCATTTAAATTGTTTGCTTTACAAATTGCGCCCCATCTTGCGCCAAACCTGCCCTGATTGATAAACAGAACATTATCGCCCGGTTTACAGAAATTTATTACCGCTGTTTCGAGTGCCCCCGTGCCTGAAGTTGTTAATATATTCAGGTTTTGCGAAGTTTGGAAAATATTTTTTAATTTGGAATTTAATTGCTTGTGGAAAGCCCTGAAATCAGAACTTCTGTGGTAGGTATCAAATGCAATAGTAGCTTTTAAAACATCGGGATGGACCTGAGTGGGTCCCGGGGTGAATATCTTTTTTTTAAGCAAAGATATCTCCGGTTTATTAGTTTATGAAATCAGACTTTCTGTGATAAGTTTATTTACAGTATCTTTACCTTCACCTGAAATAGCGGAAAAAGGAACGTAATCTTTGCATAGCTCATCGTTACTTACAATTTTGCTGGTACGGTATATCTGGCGCTCCATTTTATTGGCAGATATCTTATCCGCTTTTGTAAGGACAATTGCATAATTAATTTCATAGTATTCAAGCCAGTTAACCATAAGCTGGTCAAGGTAAGTAGGGTCATGTCTTGAATCCATTAATTCGAATACTAATTTAATATTCTTTCGGGTACTTATATATTCTTCAACAAGTTTACGCCACCCGGTTTTGATCTGTTCAGGTACCTTAGCGTAGCCATAACCCGGGAGATCAACAAAATAGAATTCTTCGTTGATAAGGTAATAATTAAGCAGTCTGGTCCTTCCGGGAACAGAACTGGTTTTAGCCAGTTTACTCTTGTTGCAGATCTTATTAATTAAAGACGATTTACCTACATTAGAGCGTCCAATAAAAACAATTTCAGGTAAATGAGCAGTTGGTAGCTGGTTTAGATCTGACACACTATTTACAAATTCAGCAGTGGATATTTTCATAAATCTGATAAGTCTTCCTTACCTGTTATTATATTATTTACTCAGCTGCCTCTTTTTTCTTTCGGCCTTTTGTAGTCTTCTTTGTTTCGGTGGTTTGATCCGCATTATTTGTTTTAGCGGTTTTCGTTTTAGCAGTTGTTCCCTTAGCTGTTGTTTTTGCTGCTTTTGATTTAGCTTTAGGCTTATCTTTTGAATCTTTTTCAGTTGTATCTGCCTGACCGGAACCCTGCTCCATATTATAGTCTACAAGTTCAATAAATGCAAGTTCAGCGCCATCACCAAGACGTCTGCCTATTTTAAGAACCCTTGTATAACCGCCATTGCGGTTAATTACTTTGGGAGCTATTTCCTCGAATAAAGTTGTAATAGCGCCTTTATCCTGAAGGAATTTATTCACTTCTCTTCTTAAATGAACACCATTTTCAGGTTTTTCTGCTTTGGTGTTGAATGCTTTTCTTGATTTTGTGATAATTGGTTCAATAAAAAGTCTTAACTCCTTAGCTTTAGCTAAAGTGGTTTTTATCTTTTTATGTTTTATTAACGCAACAGAAAGATTTGCAAGCAAAGCGCTCCTGTGCGTGTATGTTCTCTTTAATTTTCTGCCTTTTCTTCTGTGTATCATATCAGTTCAATCCAGCTATTAATTTTAATTTTCTTCTTTTATGTATTTATCTACATCCATACCGAAGGAAAGTCCGTTTTCCTGGAGTATTTCACCAAGCTCTGCAAGTGATTTCCTGCCGAAATTCCTGAACTGCAGCATTTCTACTTCCTGGTGTCTTACCAGGTCGCCTAATGTTTTTATGTTAGCAGAACGCAGACAGTTTTGCGCGCGAACCGAGAGTTTAAGCTCATCAACATTAGTAAGCAGCATTTTTCTTATTCTTGCAAACTCTGTTTCTTCATCTTTAACCGGCGCTTTCTTTTCTTCTGTAACCTTGCCAAAATTCTCGAACATTGCAACGTGCTCATTCAATAATGAAGCAGCCTGAGTTAAAGCGTCTACAGGAATAATAGTACCGTCTGTTGTAACTTCCAGAATAAGCTTTTCGTAATCTGTTTTCTGTCCAACCCTGGTATCTATTACATCGTACTTAACATTCTTGATTGGCGTAAAAATAGAATCTATCGGAAGCATTAAAAGGTCCTGTTCAGGATCTTTATTATCTTCTGAAGGAACATAACCGATACCTGAACCAATTTTCAGAGTAATGCTTACATCAGCATTTTTGTTCAATGTGGCAATACGGTGATTTGGATTCAGTACCTCGAAATCTTCAGTCGCTTCCTGAATATGTCTTGCGATAAACTCAATAGGACCTTTAAGTCTTAATTCAACTTTATTAGCGCCTTTGATATTTTGCTTAAATCTAACTTCTTTCAAATTAAGAATGATCTCAGATACATCTTCAACAACATCTTTTATTGTAGAAAATTCATGAGGAACATTATTAATTTTTATACCTGTTATAGCAGTACCCGGAAGAGAAGAAATCAGAACTCTTCTCAGGGCATTACCAAGTGTAATACCATATCCTTTTTCGAGCGGCTGAATAATGAAGCGGCCAAAATAACGGGTATTTGTTTCTTTTTCTAATTCTAATTTTTCAGGGAACTGTATATATTGATTTATCATGTTTATTCTAATTTTTTGAATATAATTCAACAATTAATTGTTCGTTGGCTGTAAACGGAATATCAATTCTTTCCGGAATAGCCAGCAATGTACCTTTTAAAGCCGATTTATCAACAGCAATCCATGAAGGAAGCATATCATCTTTAACACGCTTCATAGATTCATGAAATACTTTTACCTGTTTACTCTTATCATTTACCTGAATAGAATCTCCGGCTCTTAACAGAAATGAAGGAATGTTAACAGAGCTTCCGTTTATTTTAAAATGCCTGTGTAAAATAAGCTGTCTTGCGGCTTTTCTTGATGGAGCCAGACCTGAACGATATACAATATTATCAAGTCTTCTTTCAAGAAGTTTTACAAGATTTTCGCCTGTTCTGCCCTTCTGTTTGGAAGCAAGCTCAAAATAATTTCTGAACTGTGTTTCAAGAACCCCATAGGTTCTTTTAACTTTCTGCTTTTCCCTCAACTGAATTGAATAGTCAGAGACTTTTGCTCTTCTGGAGAGTCCATGCTGACCCGGAGCATAATTTTTCCTTTCAAGGGGACATTTTTCAGTGAAACATTTTGTGCCCTTCAGGAATAATTTAGTTTTTTCTCTTCTGCAAAGTTTGCAGCTTGGTCCTGTGTATCTTGCCATTTTATATTATTTTTATTCTTTTATACTCTTCTTCTTTTGGGCGGTCTGCAGCCATTATGCGGAATAGGAGTAATATCCTTAATACTAAGAATTTCCAATCCCGAAGTCTGTAATGATCTAACAGCAGCTTCACGTCCAGAACCGGGTCCTTTAATAAATACATCCACTTTTCTTAAACCGGCATCAAGAGCTGTTTTAGCAGCGCTTTCTGCGGCAACCTGGGCTGCAAATGGTGTATTCTTTTTAGAACCTTTAAAACCCATCTTACCTGAAGAAGCCCATGAAATTGTATTACCCTGAACATCGGTTAATGTTACAATTACATTATTGAATGTAGCCTTAACATGCGCTACACCGGTAGATTCAACGATAGTTTTCTTTTTAACCTTTTTTACCTGCTGTGTCATAATATATTTATTAAACTTTACGTGCTGATTCTTTGTGTAATTATACTTCTCTGCTTCAAAACACTTCTATGCGGTGTTTTATTTCTTAGAAGCCGCTTTTTTCTTTCCGGCAACAGTTTTTCTCTTGCCTTTTCTTGTTCTTGCATTGGTCTTGGTTCTCTGACCTCTAACAGGTAAACCCCTCCTGTGTCTTTTGCCCCTGTTGGAACCAATATCCATAAGCCTCTTAATATTAGCCTGTACTTCAGATTTAAGCGCGCCTTCCACTTTAATTTCTGTTGTAATGATATTACGTATCAGGTTAACTTCGTCATCGGTAAGCTCGCTAACTTTTTTGTCTTCGCTAATACCGGTTCTTACCAGTATTTTCTCAGCTGTTGTTCTGCCAATACCGAAAATTGACGTTAAACCTATTACTACTCTTTTGTTTTTTGGAAGATCTATTCCTGCTATTCTTGCCAATTAATATTACTCCTGATAAATTATTTATCCCTGTCTTTGTTTGTGTTTGGGGTTTTTACAAATAACTCTGATAACACCTTTTCTTTTAATGATCTTGCAGTGTTCACACATTTTCTTAACCGAGCTTCTTACTTTCATTTTGGTTACCTCTTTATGCTTTTATTATAATGCAGTATTAAAACCTGTATTAATTATTTATATCTGTAAGTAATTCTTCCTCTTGTAAGGTCATACGGAGAAAGCTCTACCGAAACTTTATCACCCTGAAGAATCTTAATAAAATTCATTCTCATTTTCCCTGAAATATGAGCTATTATCTCATGCCCGTTTTCAAGTTTTACTTTAAATGCTGCATTGGGGAGAGTATCAGTAATAATGCCATCAACTTTTATTGTTCCCTGCTTTGCCATTAAATTGCTTTAGTTTTCCATAGTTAATATTTCAGGCTGACCTTTTGTGATTAAAACCGAATGTTCAAAATGAGCGCTTGGTTTTCCATCAGCTGTTACATATGTCCATTTATCTTTTAAAACTTTTACTTTGTAGGTTCCGTAATTAACCATAGGCTCAATTGCAACTGTCATACCTTCTTTAAACTTTGTTCTGTATCCGCTATGATAGTAGTTCGGTATCGGTGGTTCTTCATGAAGTTCTTTGCCTATTCCGTGACCAACAAGATCTCTTACTACTGAAAATCCGGCTGCTTCAACATGCAGTTGAATAGCCCTTGAAACATCATTAATAAAATTCCCATCCTTTGCATTTTCAAGTCCAAGGTAAAGGCTTTCTTCAGCAATTTTCATTAATTTCTTTTTTGCGGGAGATACAACACCTACAGCGAATGTTTTAGCGCCATCGCCAAAATAACCGTTCTTTTTAACTCCTACATCTATGCTGACTATATCACCTTCAATAAGTTTTCTGATCCCGGGGATACCATGAACAACTTCTTCATTAATTGATATACAGGCGCTTGCAGGAAAAATATTTTTATGAACTTTATAACCTTTAAATGCCGGGATAGCTTCTTTAGACCTGATAAAATCTTCTATCAATTCATCAATTTCAAGAGTTGTTATTCCCGGGTTGAGGAATTTTTCTATATATGAAAGAACACCTGCTACTATCGAACTGCTATCTCTGATAGCATCTATTTCGCCAGCAGTTTTAACCAATTGTACTTCTATCCTCTTCTGCCCTTAATTTTTCCGCTCTTCATAAAGCCATCATAGTGTCTCATTACAAGATGTGATTCAATTTGCTGAAGCGTATCCAATGCAACACCCACAACAATAAGCAAACTGGTACCGCCAAAGAACTGGGCTAAGCCCTGAGTTACACCTGCCTGCGCAATAAATGCGGGCATGATAGCTATGATTGCAAGAAAAATAGAACCTGGTAGTGTGATTTTTGTTAAAATATTATCTATAAAATCAGAAGTAGCTTTACCCGGCCTTACACCTGGTACAAACCCACCCTGCTTTTTCATATTATCTGATACATCTTTGGGATTGAACGCGATAGCGGTATAGAAATATGTGAAAAATACTATCAGAGTCCCATACATAAATGCATAAACCATACTTGTTTGATCAAAGTACTTAGATAGATCAGTCATAAACTGACTATTTGGAAAAAATGTCAATATTGTGTTAGGCACAAACATAATTGACTGAGCAAAAATAATCGGCATAACACCTGCCTGGTTAACTCTAAGCGGTATGTACTGAGTTACACCACCGTATATCTTTCTTCCAACAACCCGTTTCGCATATTGAACTGGAATCCTCCTCATTGCCTGTGTGACCAAAACAACACCCGCTATAATGAAAACAAGACCCGCTATAATAATTAATTCAACTATAATGCTTCTTGCGCCTGATGCAACAACCTGGTATTCATCAAGGAACGCATATGGAAGTCTATCAATGATACCAACAAATATGATAAGTGAAATACCGTTACCAATACCGCGTTCTGTTATCTGTTCACCAAGCCACATCATAAATATAGTTCCTGCTGTCATAAGCACAATACAGGAAATTGCAAACAGTACCGGAGAAACATCAGGAGATACAATACTTACACCGGCAACGTTTCTGCTTTTAAGCTGAACACTGACACCCCATGCCTGCATAAGCGCAACGGGAACTGTTCCATATCTTGTGAGCTGGTTGATCTTTTTTCTTCCTGTTTCTCCTTCTTTCTGAAGTTTCTGGAAGTAAGGAACAACTGCGCCAAGCAGCTGAATGATAATAGATGCGCTGATATACGGCATGATACCTAATGCAAATAAAGCAGCATTACTAAACGCGCCGCCTACAAAAAGATCATATAAGCCAAAAAGAGTATTTTCAGATTGATTCTTGGTTGCTTCAGCCAGCAAACCGGTATCAATACCGGGAAGCGTAATGTGAGCGCCAATTCTAACGACAATAAGGAGTAATATTGTAAATATTATCCTTTGTCTTAATTCCTGAATTTTAAAAATATTTCTAAAACTTTCAACAAAACTGCTCATAAAATGATTGCCCTGCCCCCGCTTTTTTCAATTTTATCGAGCGCAGTTTTACTAAACTTATGGGCGCTAATTTCTAGCTTTTGCTTAAATTCACCTTCACCAAGTATCTTCAACGGTTTCTTGCTGTTAGCAATAATTCCTAACTTGAATAAATTTTCAGGGTTTAAATTCTGGTCGTTGATAGAGCCTTTATCAAAATAGCCCTGCAGCTTGCCAAGATTTAAAACTTGAAATTCAATTCTTCCCGGATTTGTAAATCCAAATTTCGGGAGCCTTCTCTGGATCGGCATCTGACCACCTTCAAACCAGGCTCTGACACCGCTGCCTGAGCGTGATCCTTGTCCATTCATACCCCTGGTAGAAGTTTTTCCGTGACCGGAACCAACACCTCTGCCAATTCTTTTTCTCTTCTTGCGTGAACCTTCTGCGTATTTTAGATTGCTTAAAACGTCCATTATCTTTTCCTAAAGTCTTACAATAAAGACCCCTCGTATTTCTACGAGGGGCCTAAATTTATATTAAAATATTAATTTACTTAGCGAAGTTATAAGATGCTGACATCACACCGAACATATCTTCACCATCACCGCCGCTTAAGAAGTTAACACCATGTTTGAACCATCTCTCAGAGATAGTTGCATCTATGCTGAATCTTCCGAAGTGGAAACCAGCGCCAAGGCTGATTGATGATGCGTTAACAACGCTTAATCCTGATGTTTCACCAGTAGTTGTACCGGCAGTTACTTTGTTGCTTCCAGAATTGATTCCTTTTGAGAATCCAAGTCTGCCTGTTAACCAGTCAGCAATTCTTGTTTCAACAGCCATATGGAAATGTGGAGCAACAAAATCTGTGCTCTTTAATTCGGTACTGCCTGAATCTTTTTTTGCTGTCATGTAATGCGCAGCAACACCGCCAGCGATCTGGATATCATCCATTATTGGCCAGTTTAAGCCAACACCACCGCTTACGTCCATCCAGCTATAGTTCAAGCCGGTAACTGTGGTTGAACCACTTGTTACTTTTGGCTGGAAGCTGTATGTGCCGAATCCTAACACAGGAACAATAGCAACTTTGCTGCCTTTTGTTGGATAGATCCAAGCTCTGAAATTAGCGCCGAACTGAATTCCGCCGGTGTTTTCAGAAATTGTGGATAAACTTCCAACTGTGTTTGTGTTTTTGTATTTGTTCATTCTGAAGTTGAATGTACCTTCAATCCAACCTTTTTTGATCAAATACATGAAGCCTAAGTTAGCGCCCAGTGAACTTGAACTAGCATCATTGTTTCCAACTAATGTATCAGTTGAAGTTGTTTTGCTGTTCCACATAGCTACATATGGAGCAAGTCCGATATGGAAATTTTTGTTAAGTGAAGTACCAATAAGACCCATAAAAGGAACTATTGGAGCCTGAACGTTTCCTGGGAATAATGTGTTTGTAGTATCTCTTAAATTATCCCATGAATCCTGTCTTCCATTAACGATGAAACCGAGGTTCCATTTTTTGCCTACACCGAAAGTAACACCTGCATGACCATCAAAACCAGCACCTATTTCAGGTGTGAGATCAGCAAATGCATAATTTCTGTAGTAGTTGTTCCAAGCCGGGTTATTCATCATATCAACATGCGCATCCAATATGAATGGTGAACTACCTAAAGCTGTGTATCTACCAGTTCCGCTTGGTATAGACTGTGAAAAAGCTCCCACACCCATAACAAACAGTAACATAACTGCTAGAAAATGTTTTAACATTACTTTTTTTCCTCCTATAATGTTTATGTTGTTTTTAAAAATCACTCAATCTCTACTAAATTCAGGATGACGTCTTTCATGAACATTTCGATCTTGAATGAAAATCTTAATTAGTTACTTCTACTAAATGCTTAACTTTAAATATCATACCCCTTATTTGTGGAGTATCATTAAATTCTCTTGTTTTAGATATTTTTCCCAAACCCAAAGATTCAATTACACGTTTTTGGTGTTTAGGTCTGTCTATCGTACTTGCTATTTGTTTTACTTTTATCTTTGCCATTTTGTTCTTGCCCTGCCTCGAATTAATTCATGAATATTGTCTGCATATCAATTCCTCTTCTGGAAGCAAGAGTTTTTGCGTCATAAATGTTCCTTAGAGCATTCATTGTAGCTTTAACCACATTATGCGGGTTTGATGAGCCCAATGATTTCGTTAAAACATCCTGAATACCCGCAGCCTCTAAAACCGCTCTAACTCCGCCTCCTGCAATTAAACCTGTACCCGGCGTAGCAGGTTTTAACAATACTTTACCTGCTCCGTATTTGCCAATAACTTCATGAGGTAATGTGCCTTTTCTCAATGGAACAAATACGAGGTTTTTTCTTGCGTCTTCAGAACCTTTTGCGATAGCTGATGCAACATCGTTAGCTTTCCCCAAACCTATACCAACATGACCGTTGCCATCACCGGCAACAATAACAGATGTAAAGCTGAATCTTCTTCCGCCTTTTACAACTTTAGCCACTCTGCCAATATAGACCAATTTATCTTTTAACTGTAACTCGCCTGCTTTTACTTTTTTTGCCATTAAACGATATTTTCTAAGCGTTTCTAATTACAAATATATATAAAAAAAATATAAAAATCCACAATATGCTACTTTTTTAAAGAATTTGGTTCTAAATGGATAATTTGGTTCTCAGGGGAGGATTCGAACCTCCACTAACGGCTTCAAAGGCCGCTGTCCTGCCCTTAGACGACCCGAGAAATTAAATATTTAGTTCTATTTAAGTTAGGGCCGCTAATAATCAAGATCCTAGAATTTAAGCCCCGCTTCACGCGCAGCATCTGCAATTGCCTTAACCCTACCGTGATAAAGGTATCCGTTTCTATCGAAAACAACTTTTGAAATATTTTTCTCAGCAGCTTTTTCAGCGATCTTTTTGCCTACAAGCTTACTTTTATCTGTCTTTGAAATTTTACCTGCTGCATCACCTTTTACCAGAGATGAAACTGAGCATAAAGTTTTACCATTTATATCATCAACTAACTGAGCATAAACATTACTTAGACTTCTGA
This sequence comes from Ignavibacteria bacterium, assembly GCA_031430615.1. Classification (GTDB taxonomy): domain Bacteria; phylum Bacteroidota; class Ignavibacteria; order Tepidaquicellales; family OLB5; genus OLB5. Next base: position 14,516 of record JANPBV010000124.1, read on the forward strand.
ATATAGCCAATCTTGGTATTTCAGGAGTTCCGATGATTTTTTTCCTGAGTCTTAACTTGATCTTCTCGCGCGGTGTTAATTTTGTTTTTGTCGGCATTATCGCTAAAAATTTATTTTCCTATACTTTTGTTAATTCTGTGAACAGAAGATTATTTTGCTGCGGCTTTTCCTGCTTTTCTTCTTATGAATTCACCTTCATACTTGATTCCTTTACCTTTATAGGGTTCAGGTTTCTTCAATGATCTGATCTTTGCAGCTACAAGTCCAACAAGCTGTTTATCAATTCCTGATATCTGGACTGAGGTATCAGTCAAAACATCTACTTTAATTTCATTGGGAGGCGTGAATATTATTGGATGAGAAAACCCAAGACTGAGGTACAAAAAGCCATGTTTAATTTCAGCGCGGTAACCAATACCTACCAACTCTAATTTTTTGCTGAATCCTTCAGAAACTCCATTTATCATATTCTTAACCAGGATCGCGTATAGACCGTGAAGAGATTTATCTCTTTTAAGATCTGAACCGCGTGTGAACTGAATTTCGTCTTCCTTTATCTCTGATTTTATAACAGGATTAACATACAAACTTAAAGAACCTTTTGGTCCGTTAACTGTAATGTTATCACCTGATTTTTCAACTTTTACGCCTTTTAATATTTTAACCGGCTTTTTACCTATTCTGGACATTTATTTCTGTTTTTTAAAACTTAAACTTTCTTAATAAAAAATTACCAAATGCTGCAAAGTACTTCACCACCAACACCAAGCTTTTTAGCTTCTTTATCTGTCATTAATCCCTTTGATGTTGATACAATATTTATTCCAAGACCGTTAAGAACTTTTGGGATACCGGTTGTTTCAACATATTTCCTGATACCCGGGCGGCTGACTCTTTGGAGTCCGATAATAACGCCATCACTGTTTATGTATTTTAATTTTATAACAATGCTTCCCTGTTTGTTCTTTGTTTCAGCAACATTAAACTCGCCGATAAATCCGTTCTTATTCAGAATTTCGGTTATCCTTAATTTAAGTTTGGATGCCGGAATTTCAACAGATTTCTTCTTTGCTTTCTGCGCGTTTCTTATTCTTGTTAAATAATCTGATATTGGATCGGTATACATTATATACTTTAGTTTTACTTTTTAATTATTAACGGCTAATGCTTTATTACCAGCTAGCTTTTTTAACGCCCGGGATTTTTCCTTCAAGAGCCATGTTCCTGAAAGTAAGCCTTGATAAACCGAACTTTCTGTAATACCCTCTTGCCCTGCCTGTAATAGCGCATCTGTTATGAAGCCTGATAGGATTACTGTTACGCGGAAGCTGACTTAAAGCGTCATAATCGCCTTTTGCTTTAAGTTCTTTTCTCTTTTCAGCGTACTTTTCTACTAACTTCTTTCGCTTATTTTCTCTGGCTACCTGTGATGTTTTTGCCAATATTTACTCCTCGAGATTAGTTATTCCTGGTTTAATTTTGTGAAACTTCTTTTTTAACAAACGGCATCCCGAAAGCTCTTAAAAGCTCTCTTGCTTCATTATCTGTTTTTGCGGATGTGACAAAAGTAATATCCATTCCAAAATGCTTTGCAACATTATCAATATTTACCTCAGGGAATATAACATGCTCTTTTAAACCAAGAGTGTAGTTCCCGTTGCCATCAAATGATTTATCGGGTATTCCCCTGAAATCTCTTATTCTTGGTATTGCAAGATTAATAAGTTTATCAAGGAATTCATACATCCTTGATTTTCTTAAGGTAACTTTGCAGCCAATTTTCATGCCTTCTCTAAGCTTGAAGTTAGAAACTGATTTTTTTGCTAACGCTATTACAGGCTTTTGTCCTGCAATGTTTTCAAGTTCTTTCGCTATGACATCAATAATTTTAGGATCCTGTGTAGCCGCACCAACACCAACATTAATAGAAATCTTTTCTATCTTTGGCACCTGGAAAGGATTTTTATATCCAAATTGTTTTGATAATGTTTTAACAACATCATTTTTATAATGATCAAACAGCCTGGCAGGAATTTTTTCCTCTGCAATTACTTCCTTTACTTCTGATTTCTTTGCAGGTTTCTTGCCTTTTGCATCTTCGGTTTTTTCCGGTTTTGCTGTTTTTTTTTCTTTTTTCTCGTTAGCCATCTATATGAATAAATTATACTATTAACTTATAATAATTTCGCCGCTTTTTTTGCCGTATCTCATTCTCTTCTTATTTCCGCTTCCTTCATCAATTATCTTCATACCAAGCCTGGTAGGCTCACCCGCTTTTGGATCGATTAACATTACATTCGATACCTGAATCGGCGCTTCTTTTTGAGTTATTCCGCCCTGTGGGTTTTTCTGACTGGGCTTTGTATGCCTTTTAATAATATTTACGCCTTCAACAATTATCTTATCTGCCGAGCGGTAGATCTTAAGGATCTTTCCTTCTTTGCCTCTATTGTTTCCGGAAATTACTTTTACTTTATCGTTCTTTCTTAATTTTGTCATCTTACAATACCTCCGGGGCTAATGATATGATCTTCATAAACTGCTTTTCCCTAAGTTCTCTTGCAACAGGTCCGAAAATACGCGTGCCGCGTGGTTCATTTTCTGCATTTATTAATACTGCGGCATTTTCATCAAACCTTATATAGGAGCCGTCTTTTCTTCTTGTTTCCTTTTTCGTCCTCACAATTACCGCCTTAGATACTTCACCTTTTTTTACATTACCGCCTGGTATTGCTGTCTTGACAGAAACCACTATGAGGTCTCCAACACCGGCATACCTTCTATCTGAACCGCCAAGGACCCTGATGCATCTTACCTTCTTTGCGCCGGAATTATCAGCAACCACTAAATTTGTTTCTTCCTGAACCATTTTATAATCCTAGATATATAATTATTTTACTTTTTCAATTACTTCTACTAATCTCCATCTTTTCCTGGCGCTAAGCGGCCTGGTTTCCATGATCTTGACTGTATCTCCGATGTTAGCAATATTATTCTGATCATGAGCCATAAACTTGGTCGTCTTTTTAAAATATTTCTTATAGATAGGATGAATTATCCTTCTTTCGATAGCAACAATAATGCTTTTATCCATTTTATTGCTGACAACCTTGCCAATACGGGTTTTTCTTCTACCTCTTTTTACCGAAGATTCATTAAGAACCTCTTGATCAGCTACTTGATCAGCTATAGGAGCTGAAGAAACATCCGGTGTATTATTAACTTCTTCTAAATTTTCGCTCATTAGTTAATTATTTATCCTTTTTATCTGATAATTCTCTTTCTTTCAGAACTGTATGAATCCTGGCAATAAGTTTTTTAGTGTTCTGTATGCCTTTAAAGTTCTCAAGCTGTCCAATTGATTTCTGGAACCTGAGATTCTCGAGACCCTCATACTCTTCATTAAGCCTGTTATTCAGATCTTCAGTTGATAGTGTTTTTATTTCGTAGTATTTCATTCTAAATAAATATTGTTATTGCCTGTTAATATCCTGAGTAAAAAATCGAGTGTATAAAGCTAATCGTTTATATAAATCTTATTCAGAGTAATCGTGTCTTACAACAAACTTTGTTTTGATCGGAAGCTTGTGTGAAGCAAGCCTTATAGCTTCTTCTGCAACCGCTTTTGTAACGCCGCCAACTTCAAACATAATTGTTCCCGGTTTTACAACAGCTACCCAATATTCCGGAGCGCCTTTTCCTTTACCCATCCTTGTTTCAAGAGGTTTCTTGGTGAATGGTTTATCAGGGAAAATTCTTATCCAGACTTTACCGTCACGCTTCATCTGCCTTGTAATTGCTACCCTGGCAGCTTCGATCTGTCTCTGTGTGATCCATGCCGGCTCCATAGCCTTTAGGCCGAAATTTCCGAAAGAAACTGTAAATCCACGCGTTGCCTTACCGGCTCTTCTTCCTCTGTGCGCTTTTCTGAACTTAACTCTTTTTGGCATTAAAGCCATAAAAATACTCTCCTAAACAAAAATAATTCTAGAATATACG
>JANPBV010000125.1:0-2482 GCA_031430615.1 Ignavibacteria bacterium
TCTTAACTCTAAAAAATTGCTTAAATTTAACTTACTTACGGTTTGTACGGTTTAAGTGATGATTCATAAACTTTCTGCATTCTCTCAAGGAATTTCCATGTTCCTTTATCTGTCTTAACTGATTCTACAAATTTAACGTTAAGAAGTTTTGTTTCTTTACCTGTTTCAGGATCTATTACCGAAGCAGCTTTTTTGCCTAATTTTCCGGCTTTATCTGCAAATGTTTGTTGTTTAGCCATTGATTTTTATGAGTCTTATTTCTATTAAAGCTACAAAAATAAGTGAAATTATGTTAAAAATAAAGTCCGTACCAAATACCCGATGGTGAAATCCTTACAGCGGGAGCAGGGAAGTGGTAAAAATTGAGAATTTTCTTCAATTTTTTCATGAAATCTGATTTACCGGGCAATTGATTTACATCCCAATCAAGTGATAAAAACCATTCGACCTCTGCCTTTGTGCTTCCTGTAACATGACTGGCGTTTTGAATACTCATTCCTAAAGCAAATGCAAGGAAATTAGGATATAATTTTGCTTTTGTAACTGATTTTGGCAGAACTATCATAGGATTAACGCTAAGCCAGAATGTCATATTGGTATAATCATCTAATAGATCACTCTGGTTGGTGGCTTTTTTCTGAAGCCAGTCAGGGTGAACACTCCATTTAAAATTAACATGTTGCAGAGGGTTTAGCATATTTTGTAAAAATGGATAGACTGCTCCAAATACATTTGCACCCATATCGCCCCAGTCAAATCCCCAGTTTGGAGCAAATCCATCGTTTATCTCAATATAAGTCTCATAAGCAAATGATGTTAATGCCCCATATAGCAATGCTTTGTTTGGCGCTACGCCAGCCCATTCATATGCTGCTGATGTAGCTACTGTAAAAACGTTGGCAGTATAAATGTGTGAAGCTTTATCCATATTCCTTGCATAATAACCATCTGCGGCAAACTTAAAGTAATCTCTCTGGTCTTTCCACCATGTGTTTGCATAATAAATATGGAATCCCGTAAATACTCCCGCCCCAACCACGCTAAGTATTGTCATTTTAACAGGATTTACTTTATATGGCTTCATCTTACGGTAATCCTTCAGGCTGAAATTATCGTAATTAAGGAACTGACTTTTTACCTGAGGCTCGGTATTTAAAATAAAACTCTTTAATGTTGATCTCTCTTTTAACTTAAGCTTTATTTCACTGCCTATCGTAGAATTATCACCTGCAAGAATAGAATTGCAGAGGAAAATTATGCACACAATATTTAACGGGATTATTTTTTTCATTACCAGTTTACTATGTAAAATACTCCATTTTTATTAAACTTTAAAGCGGGTAACGGCAGGAAGCGGAAATGATTTATTACATTTTTGAACCACAGCATAAATTTTGAATTTCCGGGAATTATCTTTTCCCAGTTTACATCCAATCCCAGGTAATAATCAGCATACCTTGTGGAGTAATTTTTATAATTATTAACGCCATAACCGGTAACAATATTCAGGTAATCAGGCCAGAACTTCTGCGCTTTTTTACCAAGAAAATCGTGTACATTTACTGAAACCCAGGTTGTCTGTCCATTGTAGTCATCAAGGAAAGCTCCGTTTTTCTGTCCGCTTGTAAGTTCTTCACTGGGGAAGTAGCTCCATTTTACATTAATGCTTCTCAGGGGTTTCCAGTAATACTGTGCCACGGGGTAAAGCGCTCCTGCAACATTCATTAACTGATCGCCGGGCGAGAATCCCCAGTCAGTCGCAAAACCGTCTTCAATTTCAACATCAGTCATATAAGCAATACTGAATGCGGCTCCAAGCCAAACTGAAGCTGTTGGTGTGAAACCTGCCCATTCAAAAGCTCCCTTATACAAAGCCTGAATAAAAGCCCCGTCAAAAAAGTGTCCCGTTTTATCAGCGCTCATTGAGTAATCCCAGTCATTCTGGAAATGAAATTCACCTCTTTGTCCTGCCCACCAGGAGTTACGCTGGTAATTATGCAGCCAAAGGAATGTTCCGGCGGTAATTCCCGCGATTGCCCCAAACTTTATATAATTTATTTTATATTTCTGATTCTGTGTTTGTGTTTTGCTGCCTATGTTATACAACTTTCGGGATGAATCTTTGAGTGAATCAAGTAATGAAAGCTTTTCTTTAAGCTTTAATTTTACTTCAGGATCTGTTAAATATTGGCTGTTATTACTATATGCTATCAGCAATAATAATGTTATGACCGGAATTTTTAATATTTTGATGTTCAATACTTTAATATACGTAATATTCATTTATTCAGGCTTTCAATCTTTACAATCTTTACAAGATCTTCGATCTTTACAAGATTTTCAAGATTTCAAATCTAAAGATTTTCAAGTTTAACCTAATTTTTTTGCTAATTCAATACTCTGATTTATGGTTTAAAATTTGATGATTAACTGTGGTTTTTTGAGGAAAGAAATGTTTTTCTGTGGTATAGCAAGATAAACA
>JANPBV010000126.1:0-2888 GCA_031430615.1 Ignavibacteria bacterium
ATTTCAAAGCATCATTAAAATTTCCTTTATAATAATTTACATGCGCCATTGAAAAATTGTACATATTTTCCCGGGTTCACAAAGGAAAGTTTTACGCTCTGCCGCAATCACCGCAAACCTATAAACAAATTCTCATGGTAAGCGGCATGGATCGTTACGTGCAGATATGCAAATGTTTCCGCGATGAAGATTTGAGAGCTGATAGGCAGCCTGAATTCACACAGATAGATCTTGAAATGAGCTTTGTTGATGAAAAAGATGTCTTCACTGTTGTTGAAGGTGTGATATGTGATATATGGAAACATACTAAAGGAATCCAGCTTAAGCAGCCTTTCACAATTATGAGCTATGACGAAGCTATGCAGACCTATGGCAGTGATAAACCTGATTTGAGATTTAAAGGTGAACTTAAAATTGTTGATATTACTGAAACTGTTAAAGCTACCGATTTTAAAGTCTTCACTGATGCAATTGTACAAAACGGAATTGTTGCAGGTATAAAACTTCCTTCGCAGGATGTTACAAGAAAAATTATTGACCAGTTAACAGATTATGTTAAGACATTAAAATTTGGCGGGCTTGGTTACATAAAGTATAACGCTGATGGAACCGTATCATCACCAATATTAAAATTTTTAAGTGATGATATTCAATCAGCAATAAAGAATGCTTACTCAGCAAATGCCGGAGATACTATATTCATATTATCAGGAGCAAAGAAAAAAGTTTTACATGGACTTGGTAATTTAAGATTAAAGCTTTCAGAGCAATTCAGGTTAATTGATGATACACGTGATGAATTCCTGTGGGTGAATGATTTCCCGTTATTTGGCTATGATGAAGAGTCCAACACTATTGCCGCGGAGCATCACGCATTTACTATGCCGCATGATGCTGATATGGAGAAACTTGATATTGGAAGCAAAAACCCTAAAGCCAATGCTGAATTATTAACTTCAATACGCGCTACATGTTATGACTTAGTCTGTAATGGCAGCGAGTTTGGCTCAGGAAGCATTAGAATTCACAGGTCGGACATACAGGAAAAAGTATTTAACGTGCTTGAATTAACCAAAGAAGAGCAGGAAGAGAAGTTTGGATTTTTACTCGGAGCATTTAAATACGGCGCTCCCCCGCATGGCGGTTTTGCTTTGGGCTTTGATAGAATAATAGCAACTCTTTGCGGCACAAAAGATATTCGTGAAACTATTGCATTCCCAAAAACAACCAGTGCTATTGGCTTGATGGATAATTCACCCAGCCCTGTTGATGCAAGACAATTGAAAGATTTGGGGATTACAATAAATAATTAATATGAGTAATAAGATAGAAAATACAGAATTTGAAGTAATACAGGGTGATATTACCTTGCTTGAAACAGACGCGATTGTAAATCCAGCCAATACATTCCTAATGCATACAGGCGGACTTGCGCTGCAAATTTCAAAACGCGGCGGGATGATAGTTCAGCAGGAATCAAAAAAGATGGGCAACGTACCAACTGGCAGCGCCGTAATTACAACAGGCGGTAATATGAAGACAAAGCATGTCATTCATGCAGTGGGTCCAAAATATAAAGACGGTAAATCAGGTGAAGCTGAAAAACTTGCCTCTGCGGTAAGCTCTGCGTTAAATGTTGCAGAAGTGAAAAAACTTACATCAATTGCAATTCCTGCCATAAGTTCAGGTATTTTTGGCTACCCAATTGAAGAGAGCGCAAAGATAATTGTTGATACTGTTCTTGAACATTTTAGCGCAAAGAAAAAAGCTAAAGAAGAAACCACACTGGTAAAAGTTGTGTTCTGTTTATTAGATGAAAATACCTGTACTGTATTTAAAAAAGCACTGGATAGTAATTTTAAATAGAAATAATATCAACAAGTATGAATTTTAAGTCAATAAATATAGATCCCGAAATAATGGGGGGCACCCCTGTCTTTATGGGGACAAGAGTTCCAATTCAGACATTATTCGACTATTTTGAAGGTGGAGATTCTTTACAGCAATTTCTTGATGATTTCCCAACAGTAGAAAAAGATAAGGCATTAGAAGTGTTACATATAGCAGAAATATTAGAATAAGAACAATAAATTAAATAAACAAAATAAATTCGGAATGCCAAAAACATTAGAAAAAGATTTAAAGCTTGAAAAATTTAAAGTTAAAGATTTAACATTAGCTGAGTGGGGAAGAAAAGAGATCCGTTTAGCTGAAGCTGAAATGCCGGGTTTAATGGCTATCAGGGATGAATTCAGGAACTCCAAGCCTTTAAAAGGCGCAAGGATTGCCGGCTGTCTGCATATGACAATTCAGACAGCTGTGCTGATTGAAACACTCCTTGAGCTTGGCGCTGAAGTTAAATGGTCATCTTGTAATATATTTTCTACTCAAGATCACGCAGCAGCGGCAATTGCGGCAGCTGGTATTTCTGTCTACGCATGGAAAGGTATGAGCGAAGAAGAATTTAACTGGTGTATTGAGCAGACTTTATTCTTCGGATCATTTGATAAACCGCTCAATATGATACTCGACGATGGCGGTGATTTGACCAATATGGTTCTTGATGATTACCCCGAGCTTATTGCGGGAATAAAAGGAATCAGTGAAGAAACTACAACAGGTGTTCACAGGTTGTATGATAGAATGAAAAACGGAACACTATCATTACCATGTATCAATGTAAATGACTCCGTTACAAAATCGAAATTTGATAATAAATACGGCTGTAAGGAATCTTTGGTTGACGCTATAAGACGCGCCACTGATATTATGATGGCAGGTAAAGTTGCTGTTGTTGCAGGTTACGGAGATGTTGGCAAAGGCTCTGCGCAGTCATTACGCGGCGCAGGCGCAAGGGTTATGGTAACAGAAATTGACCCTATCTGCGC
>JANPBV010000127.1:0-8201 GCA_031430615.1 Ignavibacteria bacterium
TATCTGATAGATAAGCAAAATGATCTTGTAAGGGTTGGGTTTGACCAGGAGAATAAAAATGATGAAGAGGGACCGCGCAAAAACTCTCCACCTGTTGGCAATATTGAGTTTGGTGAACTTATAAACAGCATTAATGAACAGCTAAGAAGCACGATGATAGATACTGATTTTAAGGATAAGATAATGAACATGGTGACAAAAAATTACAAAGAAGGCAATGATTACAAAACCGCATTTGCCGGATTAATGAACGATATTTTTAAAGGGTATGGCGTAATTTTTATTGACCCTTCTGACCATGAGATTAAAAGGCTGCTTATCCCCGTGTTTGAAAAAGAACTTACCAGCTCACCAAAATTATGCGAAACTATCATTACACAAAGCGCGGAGCTTGAAAAAAATTATGACCTGCAGGTTAAACCAAAGGTTATCAATATGTTTTTCCTTCATAACAATAACAGGCTGTTGATAGAGCCAAGAGACGGCGGCAAGTTTGCTTTAAGGAATTCCAAACGCAGATTTGAAAATGAGGAAATGCTGAACACTCTGAATGAGAACCCTGAATTATTCAGTCCAAATGTGGTATTAAGACCAATTTGCCAGGATTACCTGCTCCCGACTGTTGCATATATAGGCGGACCCGGAGAAATATCATACTTTGCTCAGTTTAAACCAGCTTACAAGCATTATGATATTACAATGCCTGTTATTTACCCAAGGGCATCTGTCAGTATTATAGAGGGGAAAATATCAAAGTTCATGAATAACTTTAACGTTAAGCTCGAAGATATTTTCCATCATAGCTTCCTCGTTTCCAAGGTGGTTGATAAGCTTTCCGAGGTTAAGGTTGAGGATGAAATTTCAAAATATATTGATGACCTGAATAAGATATTTTATGATATGAGGAATATGACAGTTAAGGTTGACCAGACACTTCTGAATGTTGTGGATAATTTAAAGGAAAAGACAAAACAAAACATTGAGCAATTCAAGAATAAACTGATAAATTCACAGGCTAAAAAGAGTGAAACAACAACAACCCAGATAGATAAAGTAACCAACAATATTTATCCCAATAATAACCTGCAGGAAAGAGTGATAAGTGTTTTGTATTTTATGAACAAGTATGACGATGCATTTATAAAAAAGCTGTTCCATGAAATTGATGTTACAAATTTCAATCACCAGGTAATTGAAATGTAATTTACGCCCTCAGTGAAAAACGAACAAGTTAGAAGAATACTGGTTATTAGGCTTTCCTCATTGGGTGATGTAATACTTACCACACCCTTGATAAACTTAATTCAGGAAACATTTCCGCTTGCAAGAATTGATTTTTGCACTAAAGAGCAATATGCCTTTATAGTCAGAAGTAATCCGAAAGTACATAAAGTAATTAAAGCAAAGAATGACCTTAACTATAATGCTTTAAAAGACCTGAGGCAGCTTATTAAAATGAGCAACTATAATATGATAATAGATGCTCATAATAACTTAAGAAGTCTTTATTTAAGGTCAATACAGGATGCGAAAATTATTATATTTAAAAAATATTCAATACGGAAGTTCCTGCTGGTTAATTTTAAAATTAATTTAATGAAAGACCTCCCCCCTATTTCTGAAAGATACAGGGAGATGATCAAAGAGTTCGCATCTGGTGAGGATATAAAGAAAAAAACTTTGCCTGAAGTTTTTACTGATGCGGTATCAGAGCGCTCTATTGATAAAATGATTGAGAGTTTAGAACTTACCAAAGAAACCAAACTGGTTTGCATACCTGCGGTTTCCAAACATTTCACAAAGACATACCCTGCTGAATATTACGCGGAAGTTATAAATAAATTCCCCGAAGAAAATGCAGCTTTCTTCCTGACAGGTACAGGGACTGACAGCATTAATATAAATATCATAAAATCGCTTACAAAAGACAGGAAAGTTTATGACCTTTGCGATAATCTGGATATTTCTGACCTTATTTCATTGATGAAGAGGTGTTCACTGTTAATTTGCGGCGATACGGGTCCGATGCATATAGCAGAGGCTTTGAATATTCCCGTTATAATGCTTGCCGGTTCATCTGTGAAGGAATTTGGCTTCTATCCTCAAAACGATAAAGCTGTAGTTTTGGAAAACAACAGCTTAAAATGCAGACCATGCTCGCATTACGGAAAATCAAAATGCCCCAAAGGGCATTTTAAATGTATGAAAGAAATTACGCCGGTAGTGGTACTTGAAAAGTGTGAAACATTACTTAATTAACAGCATTTTTTTTGATTCGGTAAACTCATCTGATGAAAGCCTATAAAAATACACACCGCTTGTATATATTGATGCATCCCATTCAACTTCATATGTCCCAGGCTGTAATTGATGATTTACGATGGTTGCAACTTCCCGACCGAGTAAATCAAATATAATTAGCTTAACGTTTGACGTTTGACTTTTCACATTTGACGGTATTGCAAATATTATCTTTGTTGATGGATTGAAGGGGTTGGGATAGTTTTGTGAAAGTGAGAATTGATTTGGGATTTCATTGGATATATTTCTTAAACCAATAATTTCAAATAAATTTCGTTTCCACATAGAATATCCATCGGTTCCAGCAAATAAATATTGATCATTCACAGCCAAGGAATATATAGCTCTGTTTCCCCACTGAGAACCACCGTTACTAATGTTATAGGTCCAGTTTAAACCACTGTTTGAAGTTAACGCAATACCACTTCCATAATATGATACGAAAAGATAATTTTGCTTTGTAACAAGATCAATTGGCGATTGCATTGAAAATAATTTTTGCCATGAATCGCCATTATTTGTTGATTTATAAATACCATCATAATACATTGCATTAAAAATAGTATCTCCAATTGAAGCAAATTTACGGGAGTATAAACTATATTCTATACCAATATTAATTTGCTGCCATGTATTCCCCATGTCAGAAGTTCTGAATACACCCCCTGAATAAGTACCGGCAAAAACAAAATTATTAAAAGTATATAAAGCAAAAATTGTATCGCTTGTAATACCGATTGATGATTGAACCCAGTTTGAGCCGTTATTCATTGATTTGTAAACTTTCCCGCCTCTGGTTCCTGCAAATATTACATTATCTTTACTTGTTAAACATAAAACTACAGAATCAAGTAACCCGGAATTTACTGAATCCCATGTTGAACAGCTGTTTGTTGACTTGTATATGCCTCCATAAGTAGCAGCAAAAAAATTATTATTAAATTTTGTCAATGAATAAACTATCTGATTTCCCAAGCCATTATTTAAATTTTCCCAATTATTACCATTATTAGTAGATAAATAAACACCCCCACCCTGAGTGCCAATATAAATTTTATTATTATCAATATATGTTGTCCATATGGTATGTAAATTTAAACCCGCATTAGTTTCATTCCAGCTTACTCCATTATTTATTGAAGTGAAAATTCCACCTCCTAAAGTTGAAGAGAGTAATTTATTATTATCTACGTAAATATTACTGATCAAATCATTGTTCAAACCTAAATCAGATTTTACCCAATCTACGCCATTGTTTGAAGATTTGAATATTCCACCTGAAAATACCCCTGCATACAAAGTAGTGCCATTGAAAATAAGACTTTTAATTGGAATGTTTTGAGGTAAACCATTACTGCTTAAAACCCAGGTTACACCGAAATTAGAAGAAATATAAACTCCCTTATCAGTTCCACAGTATATGTTATTAATTTTATCCACAAAACTATAAACTGCTACCCCATCAGGAATTCCACTATTAACGGAATACCAATTTACACCATTATTTGTAGATTTGTAAATACCATACTTTGTACCAGCAAAAATATCATTATTTAATGCAAATAAGGAATTAACTATGATTGTATCATTAAAATATTCCTGCCAGTTTGAACCGCTATTAGTAGTAATTAACACCCCTCCTGAATATTGGATATATTTAATACCAGCCCCTGCAATAAGATTTTCACCTTTTACTAATAATGAATTTATATGCTTGTTAGTAGAAGTTGTAAACCATGTTTCTCCATCATCGGGCGATACTAACACATTACCTCCCTGATACAAAAAATAACTTCTGTATGCACTTGCAAACATCAAATTATTTTTCCTGGAAAAAGAGCTTATAAAATAAAAACTAATATTTCCAGGAGATGGATTCCATGTTTGACCTTCATCATTTGATAAATATATACCAGAATTTGTTCCTACCAAGAATGTATTATTTACTTTAGTAACTGTGTTTACAATACCACCGGTAGGGCCTATTTGAATCCATTGAGAATATAGATTACTTGAAATAATAATAAAGATGAATACTTTAATAAATTTTATCATTTTACAATTATCATTTTTTTAGATTCTTTATATGAGCCTGCTTCTAATTTATAAAAATATACCCCACTTGCCATACTATTTGAATTAATTTCTATTTCGTAACTACCGGCAGATAAATAATTATTAAGTTTTTCTGAAACTAACTCTCCTGTAATGGAATATAATGATAGCTTAACATTTGAGGATAATGGTAATCCGAACTTAATCTTTGTAACCGGATTAAAAGGATTAGGATAATTTTGATTCAGATAAAAATCAACAGGAACTTCATTTGTAATAGGCGTAATGCCTATAGGCTGTGAATATTTTATAGTAAGAAAAGCTCCCAAGGTACTGATATCATTATAGAAACCAGCGACATACACATCTGTATTGCTGATGGCTATAGAATTTGCAACATCTGAATAATTCAAGTTATTGTTATAAACTACAGACCACACAACATTTCCTAACTGATTAAATTTAACAATAGGTATATCTCTTTTACTTCCAAAATTAAATGCTGTACCGGTTAAATATACATTATTATAATTATCAATTGCCATATCATTAACTTGTGAACTATTAGAAGATGCTTCAAAAACAGATGCCCATAACAACTGCCCATTTGGATTATATTTTACTGCTGTAAATTTTACATCATTAATCCCTGTTACACCTGCTATAATAATATTACCGGAATTGTCTATTCCAATATCATTCGCAACATCATTCCCATCATTTGGACTATTATATATCTTAGACCATAAAAGCTCTCCTGAGGAATTATACTTTAAAGTTAACATATCATTATTTGTCACAAAAGTATTACATGCTATATAGACATTACCTGAATTATCATTAATTATTGCTGATGGTTCTTCATATTGATTTGCAACACCATATCTAATTGACCAATCCAAATTTCCACCGTATGAATACTTAAGAGCGTAAATATCCGATTCACTTGTACCTGTAACATAACAGCCTCCTTCATTAGCTGATATGGCAACAGGAAAGCAACCTGTTACACCAAATCCATTAAATTTTCTTATCCATTGAGTAGTACCAGAATTATTAATTTTAATAATAGCAGTTCCAGAAATGCTTAATGAATCTGATCCATACCCACACAAATACAGGTTTCCTGATGGGTCTGAGGCAAAGGATTTAAAAGAGCAACCCTGTAAGAAGACGGGTATGACAGTTTCCCATTGTAACACACCCTGTTGATTTAACTTAATTACAAGCAGTTTGCCTTCTGAATATTCTGAACCTGCCATGTAAATATCCCCATTGCTATCTTTTACCATTTTTAATTCTGAATTTGGGTTTAATTGTCTTGGGTGATGATATTTCCAAATCTCGCTTCCACCTGTAGTATAATTTATCACTGTAAAGCCCCAGCCAACGCTATCTTCTTTGCTAATTCCGCCAACAAACACATTAGATCCAGCAACAAAAATATCAGATGCCCAATCGTCATTTTGTCCTTTCCCATTAAATCTATTTTGCCAAATTAAATTTCCAATTAGATTATATTTGATTGTATATATATCAAATAAATTTATATCTATTATTCCTGCACAAACAATATTTGAGGACTGGTCGATAGCAATAGTTTCACCTCTATCATTACCATTATTTGGATTGTTGTATGTATTAACCCATTGTAATACTCCAGTTGAATTGTATTTAAGAGCGCAAATATCCGTACTATCAGAAAACCCGTATTTCGCTATGGTTCCAATAATACAAATATCGCCATTTGGCAATAGTTTCATCATTGAAGCAAAATCATCTTTATTGTATGGACTGTTATAAACTGAATTCCACAGTTCAATACCACCTGATGAATATTTAACAAGTAACATATCATTATTAGAATTTGAGATATTCCCAAATACATATACATTTCCCTGGTTATCCATCTCAATATTTTTCAGGCTACTGCTTTGAGTGCCTGGATTAAAAGATCTTTCCCAAACTACCAAGCCTTGTGGAGAATATTTAACAGTAAAATTATTGTCATTAATAAAATTGTATGTTGAACCTGTAATAAAAACATTACCCGATAAATCAACTTTAATATCTCTGGCAGTCTCGTTATTATTACCCGGCTTGAAATATCTTGATGACCATTGCTGTGCCCCCGTTTGACTATATTTTAATACTATCCCATCATAATTTGATCCGTCAGAATAACTGTAACCGCAAGTATAAACAATTCCATTTCCATCAACATAAATTTTTAAAAATTCGTCATTATGATTTCCTATTCCATTATACCTTTTTTGCCATAATAATACTCCTCCGGATGAATATTTTAATACAATCCCATCCAATCCATTGTTATAGCTGTTGGTAGAACCACATATATAAGAATTCCCAGCAACATCTACATACAGATCAAACGGGTTATCATCTCCGTTATATGTTCCATTATATTCTTGTTCCCACAAAATAACTCCACTTTGAGATAATTTAATTAAGCCAATATCCCTGTTTGAATTTTGTTGGTTATATTTTTTTATCAGAACGTATAAATTTCCCTGTCCATCAAGACCAATTGGGTTAATTTCCTGATAAGATCCCCTACCAATTGATATTTCCCAAATTTTAGTTCCATTTGAGTTATATTTTATAATAATCAAATTTATTACCGAAAAGCCTTCACTGTTTGCTACAATAAAAGTATTTCCTTGAGAATCAATAATGATATTGGGTTTTGATTCAATACCCGTACCATAACCATCGTAAGTTCTTACCCACTCTTGCTGAACCTGAGAATACAATGGAAATAACAGAAAACCGAAAAACAGAAAAAATATTTTTACCATAATAAATTAATTTATTTAAAATTCACGATAAATAGGAACTACTATTAAATAATCCCGAGTGCTCGGGACTATTTTACCATCACCATTTTTTTGCTTTCTGAATAAACTACACTACCCGAGTTTGGATCGCTTACAAGTAATCTATAAAAATAAATCCCTGATGCAATATCTTTGCCGTTCCATTCAACTTTATATGTACCGGGCTGTAATACTTCATTTACAAGTGAACCTACTTCCTGACCTAGGGCATTATAAGTAATTAATCTTACATATCCTCCCCGTACTTCACCACCAGTTGAAGAGCTTAATTTTGGTGCTTCAAATTTAAAAATAGTTGATGCGTTGAATGGATTAGGATAATTCTGATGAAGCTTGTATGAATCAGGAATTTCTGATGATATAATAGTAACACCTTCTACAAAGAAGTTAAGTCTGGAAATTCCACCGTTACTGCGTATTGCGTATATAGCTCCAGGACCGCCTGTAAAACCAGAACGTGTACCTGCCATATGAATATAAGATCCCGCCGGCGAAGTATATTGAACAGAGAATGGACCACCGTTATTGGAAAAATAAATATTATTGTTGCTTCTTATATACCAGTAATTATTTATAAATTGGATACTCGAAAAACCATTTATATGACCTGTATCTAAAGAAGGATTAATAAACCAATTTACACCGCCATTTGTAGTTTTAGATAGCAAATCACCACCAAAATACCCAAGTGAACCAGTTTGATTAAACCAAATTGAATATATATTTGAATTAGGTACAGTTGATTGGATTAACCATGGAGAGGAGTTATAATTTGTAGTATGATAAATTCTTGAAGCGTCCGTCCCAAACCAAATTGCATAATTGTTTCCCCATATTGTATTATTCCAGCTTCTCTCGTTTCCTATTTGAGGAAGATATAGACCAGTAGAATCCCAATTCACTCCTCCATTAATTGTTTTCCAAAGTGACCATCTTCCTCCAACACGATCTCCAACCATAAATCCTTCATTTGTGTTTTGCATCCAA
>JANPBV010000128.1:0-3639 GCA_031430615.1 Ignavibacteria bacterium
AGTCTGTTTTCAATTGTAAAGACCTGTGTAATGGTAAAATTAAATGTGAGTGTGTTTCCAACTGTAAAGACCTATGTAATGGTAAAATTCCATCTTTACGGTCATTCCTGAGGCTCTTTCCACTTGTAAAGTTCTATGTGATTGTGTTTTTACCTGTAATACCTGCATTATGTAAAATCTCATTAATCTTTTCTGCGGAACTTGCATATTTCTCAATTGGAAAATCGGGGAACTCTTTGTAATCAATCGTCTTATTTTTTATGATGTATCTTGCTTGTTCCTTTGATAGCAATGTATCTTTAATTTTTCCATTAAATAAGATGTTTTCCCATTTGCCATTCTGTAAATATTGGTTTCTAACCGTATAACCGTCTGTGTCATTACCCGCCACACCCGAAATAACTATACATTTAATTTTTTTACTCTGATTAAACTTTTGTGCGTATTGATTCTTTGCTTCGTCAAGTGCCTTTACAATATCTTTCTTTTCTCTTTTAGCTTCTATAATCCAATATTCACACTCATTCAATTTAATAATTGCTTCGGGCATGTCCCGGTTTAAACAATTTTTAATTTCTTCGTCTGCTAATGCTTCATTTTGTTTATATACTTCGCCTTCGGGAATTCGTATTGGATTTTTAACAACCCAACCTAATTTCTCGAGCTCTTCTTTAATATAAGAATAAGCATCTACTTCTGAATTTCGAAATTTTTGTGTATTTTTTTTTACAGACACCTTGTTGTGGAATGTTAAATGTGCCGTAAATTTGCTTATAATAAGATTAAAAGACAAGGTTCGTTTTTTGTCTTATTTCTACCTTAAACAACCTTTTTATAAACTCCGTAATTTAAAAACATTTCTCAATTCCAAAAGTATTTGCTATTCCTGCTTTCATAGCAGGGGTAGCTCTTATTGTTTTGTGCATTTTCATAAAATTAATTGGTATTAGAGGTAATAATAGGCAATTTTGTTAAGCATTACAACAAAAATTTCTTATTTTTGCTAAATAATAATGTTTGTTATTTATAGCACGTTAATCATTTAAATTAGTCAATTTATACTATTTATCTTGAATATTGCCTCACAGAATGATATTTTTACAGAAATTCTGCAAATTACTAAAGTCAACTATTGGCAGGGCAGTACGATTATATTGAAAATAATCTTTTAAGAATTAAGCAAAAGATAAACAGGGTCTGCCAGCAAACTGAGAGCGACCCTAAATTGATCTATGTTATTGCTGTCAGTAAAACTTTTCCCGGAGATGCAGTAGGTTCCGCGCTTGATTACAATCAGCTTGATTTTGGCGAGAACAGGGTGCAGGAACTGCTTGATAAAGAATCAGAGTTCAGAGACAGAATTATTCATTGGCATTTAATAGGTCATCTTCAAACTAACAAAGTAAAATTTATCGTTCCTTTTGTTTTCTTAGTGCATTCTGTAGATAGCTTAAAACTGGCGCAGAAAATCCAGAGTGAAGCTGCCAAAACTAACCGTGTTGTTAAATGTCTTGTGCAGGTAAATACCTCGGGTGAGGATCAGAAAACAGGTTGTGACCCAAAATACGCGTTAATGCTTGTAAAGGAAATTTCTGCATTCGAAAATATCAAAGTTAAAGGTTTAATGACAGTTGGCAAAATGATGGTTGATGAAAAAGATCCCGTTGAAAGAGAAATTGTAAGAGGTAATTTCAAGACATTGAAGAACCTCTTCGAAGAAATAAAAAGTCATAATATTCCCGGGGTTGATATGAAATATTTATCAATGGGGATGACATCAGATTACGATATTGCAATTGAAGAAGGCTCAAACATGCTCAGAATAGGCTCAGCAATATTCGGCAAAAGAGATTAATAAACGGTAATATTGTTCATACTAAAATTGATATTAGTAAAATAGATTTGACACTTTCTCTCCCCTCTCCCTTGGGAGAGGGGCAGGGGGGTGAGGGTTTACAAACACACATAAAGATCATAAATTATATAACAGGGAGCAATTAAAAATGAGACTATCAGCAATAGACATCAAAAAGCAGGAATTCAAAAAATCCATGAGAGGTTACGATGTCAGCGAGGTTGAAGCATACCTTGATACTGTAGGTAATTCCGTTGAAAATCTTTTCCGCGAAATTGAAATGCTAAAAGAGCAGCATGCTAAACTTGAAGAGGAAAAAGAAGAACTGAACACTGAAATTCAGGTCTACCGCGAAAACGAAAAGACTTTCCAGAAAGCAATTGTGAAATCACAGGATATGTCAGAAGATATACTTGAAAATGCGAAAAAACGGGCTGAGCTTATTATCAAAGAAGCTGAAATTCTCTCCAGCAAAACCAAGGTGCAGGCTCACGAAGATTTCTTAAATCTTAAGCAGGAGCTGGAGGAGCTTAAGCAGAAAAATGAAGTCATCATTGATGATATCAAAAACTACCTGGTTGAAAAACTGAATTCCATCGAAGAATACCAGAAGAACAGAAAAATTTTCAAGCTTGAAAATAATATTTCCACAATGGAAAATGTTTCTGTTTCCCAAAGCCGTAAGGAAGAAGAACAGCCTTCTAATACTTTCGGTCTAAACCTGGGCAACCTGAATATGAGCATGGATGACCAAAGCAGTAAATAATTTTTTATTAACTGATGTTACGCATTCCCACCTGCCTGCCGCAGGCATGGCGAAAGTGGGAATCTATTTATAGAATGTTTAGTGTTATCATATCATTGACAATGTTGAGTTATAGTAACACGCTGAAAATTGATGGTTTATGCTCATTAAATTATGATTAATTTTCCATATCTTCAATTTGGCAGTTCCTTTATGTTTGAATCATGCTTTCGCGAGAATTCTGCGTAAGGTCAGTTATTAATTAATTTTATAACATGCTTTTGTCAACTTCGTAGGCATGACTTCTACAAGAAGTATTTGAACATTTATAGTTTTGGCTGTTTATCATATTAACGACTCCATCGGAGTCGAACATTTACTCAATTAATTTTCTCAATTCTAAAACCACCAAAAGATTTATTGCGCAAAGTAAACAGAACAATACATCACGAAAACGAATCTTTCGATTTCATCAGCAATTTAACCGGTGGTTTTAATGCAGGGGTTGGTATCATTCTTGGTACCGGACTTGGTGGGCTTGTAAAAGATATAAATATCCTTCACCGAATTGATTATAAAGAAATTCCTCACTTCCCGGTTTCTACTGTTGAGTCACATCACGGAAATCTGATCCTCGGCACTATCTCCGGCAAAAATGCTGTTATTATGCAGGGCAGGTTCCACTATTATGAAAACTATGCCCATGAAGAGATTACATATCCCGTAAGAATAATGAAACGTATGGGTGTGAAAGCATTAATTGTCTCTAATGCCTGCGGCGGCTTGAATCCAATTTACAAAAAAGCTGACTTAATGATTATGCGCGACCACATTAACTTTCATTTCGATACCCCGCTTAAGAATTTTAAATTCCCAACTTACAATAAATGTATCTATGACCGTGGAATTATTTCGCTGGCTGAAAAAGCGGCTTTGGCTAATGGCATAAGCGTAAGAAAAGGTGTTTACCTTTCATTGCACGGACCCGTACTTGAAACACGGGCTGAATACAGAATGGTAAGAATGTTCGGGGCTGATG
>JANPBV010000129.1:0-22845 GCA_031430615.1 Ignavibacteria bacterium
TATTAATAGAGTGACCAAAACCCTGGATTGATGAGAGTCCAAGTCTTCCTGCCCATGTGCTGCTTGTTGGCCAGATTATCGCGCCCGGATCGCCGCTGTTTGGTGTGTACATCTGTTTATTACCTGACCATGTAGTACCGCCATCACCTGAAAAACAGTAACCTGTTCCCCAAAATGTTGGATTTTCCCATGAGTTCCATGAAGCATACATGATAGAACCATTTCCTGTCATGTTTGCTGCATCAACCTCACTTTGTGTAGCTGTGCTTGGGAAAGGTCTTATGTTTGGCGGAAGGACTAACATCTCCTGGCCTGTGTTTACAACTCTTGTTGTTTTGTTTGGATTCTCATAGGTCATCTGATCCTGAACAACAGGTAAATTAACAAACTCTCCTGTAGGATAAACCTTAGTCATTGGAGTTTTCCAAACCCAATCGGGTACATCCTGTGAAATTACACTGCCTGAAATAAGCATTGTACACAATAATAATAAAGTGAATTTTAGTTTCATCATTTCCTCCTGAGTATAAGATTACTTAGACCCAATTGATTAATTTAGATTTATGAAAAGTGATTTAATATTTTGCATTTTAAGCCATTTATTATAAAAAAGCAAGTTTATTTTTTATATTTTATGTAGTATTTTACGTAGTATTTTTCGTTATTTTTCCTTGAGTGTAGTACATATCAATAACTAAAATTAGAGGATAATATTTTCCCTAAATTAGTGTAATCAGTATAGTATATGTTTTTCCTTAGTTTAGTTGATTGGAGGGATAAAAACTTCGCTTATGTCAGGTCCTCAGACCTGACGTGCAGACAAAGTCTGCAAATAATTTTTAATATTATGTAAGAAGATACTTAAAACAATTTGATAATTACAGTTGATGGTTGAAATATTGATTCTCTGAATAACATGTCAGGTCTGAGGACCTGACACAAGCAGAATTGAGCAGACTTTTGTAGTCTAAAACAAAAGGCTATGAGTTTAGTAAACGACATTTTTTTATGACCGCAGAGATTTTTAACTAATAATTGACCCCGAGTACTCGGGGTCATACATTTATAATTAACATGAGGATAACTTTCGACACCATAGGTGTCGCACATTGTACCGCTAATAGGAATATATTTATGTACGATACCTGCCTATCTATCATATTTTATTGTCAGCAGGCTTTCAGCCTACGGCATCGGTTAATATTTAATAAATTTATCTATAAATGTGGAATCCCTACGGGATTCTTTATAAATCCAAATTAATGTTCTTATGGTTACAAAAAAATTGTCGTGTACTTAGAATATTATCTTTCAATCAAAACAAACTAATACCCAGGCTAAAAATCAGTTCATTACCACTTTGGTTTTCTTTTTTGCTCTTTATTCTCTTAATTTTTAATTATTTTACATATTATGCCAGGGAAAAAATTTATATATATTTTATTTTTAATTTTCTCATCTAATTTGGCTGTTTCTCAGGTGTATTGGATTGAACAACCATCTCCAACACAGAAAAAATTAACTAAAAGCCTGTTTGTTGATTCATTATACGGATGGGTAATTGGTGACTCTGGTATTGTGTTAAAAACAACAAATGCAGGATCAAACTGGATACCTCAGCCATGTGGAGTTTATAGCTCTGAATTAAAAGACCTTACTTTTATATCAAGAAATACAGGCTGGATAATTTCAATTGATTCCATTTATAAATCCTTTATACTACATACAACAAATTCAGGCGTAAACTGGGTAAAAACTTATTTCCCTGATACTACATCTATACTAAGTACAATTTTTTTTATTGACCAGTTTACAGGTTATGTTTCAGGTTTTAACGGCAGGATTTATAAAACTACAAATAATGGCGTAAACTGGAATGATTGCTATATTGATACTACAAGTTGTTTATATCTTTTTCCTAAAAATGATATACTTTTCATAAATTCACAAACAGGCTATGCCTGCGGTGGTGTTTTAGACCTACAGGGGATTTTTTATAAAACAACTAACAGCGGCGGCAGCTGGGTATCAATGTGTATAGCAGCAGAACCAATGAATGAAATTTTATATCTTGGAGGCGGTAAAATTGCTTTAATGGGCGGTGATTTTGATCTTGGAAGCATTTACGGAATTTCAACAAATTTTGGCGAGAACTGGTCATACGAGCCGACCACCTGCATTGGCAATGCCACATCTTTTGCATTCAGAACCCCAGGTGAAGTTTGGGCTGCGCTTAGTTTTTCAGGGAAGTTTGCGGTTAATCTGGATTCCATGAGACCGGGCTCAAGGTGGCAGTGTATAAGTACACCCAATGATATTGCTTTATATTCAGTAAAATTTCTTTCTTCTTCTCTGGGTTATGCTTTCGGTGCCTTTGGAAAGATCTATAAATATAATGCGGGCATTATAGGTATACAGAATAATCAAAACAATATTGTCCCTAATAGAAGTGAATTGTATCAGAATTATCCAAACCCGTTTAACCCTGAAACTTTAATTGAATATTACATTTCAATACCATCTGAAATTTATATAAAAATATATGATGTTACCGGTAAGGAAATAAGAAGTTATTTCGAGGGATTCAGATCGAGTGGTATTTTCAGCTTAAGCTTTAATGCAGTTGACCTGCCTTCTGCGGTATATTATTACCGCTTAGTTACCGATACAGAAATCATTACTAAAAAAATGGTTGTAATAAAATAATTTCCGGGCATTCTTTTCTATAAAAGTTTTTCTTGGAGCGCACTGACTTTTTTGGAGTGCACTGCCTCTTTTGGAGTGCGCTGACTATGTCAGTGCAAGCATCAACATAGTTGATGCAATCCAAGAAAGGCATGATTTTTCGCACGTCAGGTCTCGGGACCTGACGCATGCAGACTTTTAAATACTTCCCTGAAATTTTTAATGTAAATTTCTTTAATTTCCTCAAAATCCGCTTTTTTACCCGTAATTTTTTCTATACTGGTAACTCCTTTATGAAATATTCCGCATGGTATTATCTTATCATAGTAGCTCAAGTCAGTATTAATGTTGAAAGCAATTCCATGCATTGTTATCCACTTTGAGACTTTTATCCCTATAGCGCAAATTTTTTCTTCACCAACCCAAACTCCTGTATATTCCTCTTCACGGTGAGCTTCAATTCCTATTTCTTTAAGAGTTAATATTACAGTTTCTTCTAAATTACGCAGGTAACGGTGAGTATCCTTGTAATAATTGTTCAGGTCAAGTATCGGATATACAACTAACTGACCCGGTCCGTGATAGGTTATATCTCCGCCTCTATCTATTTCATAATATGAAATTCCTTTTAATTTCATATCCTCGTCACTAATAAGGATATGATCTCTGCTTCCTGTTTTGCCTAATGTATATACATGGTTGTGCTCTACTATATATACAATATCATCTGAACTTGTGCTTTGTTTTTTTATATGAGTTTCCTTTTGAAGGTCCCATACTTCTTTATAATCAGCAAAACCGAGATCAATATGTTTAATACCCATTAAATTATAATTTTTCGCTTATGTCAGGTCCTTAGACCTGACGTGCAGACAAAGTCTGCAAATAATTTTTAATATTATGTAAGAAGATGCTTAAAAGCAATTTGATAATTACAGTTGATGGTTGAAATAGTGATTCTCTGAATAACATATCAGGTCTGCACAAAGTGCCCCTTCGGGGAGGACCTGACACAAGCAAAACCGAGATCAATATGTTTAATACCCATTTAGCATCATTTACTTTATTATCAGGGAACAAGTTTAGCTTAAAAAGGTTATAAGTAATATTCACTTAATAATCTTACTGTAAAAAGCCTAAAATCAGGAAAAAACAGTTGCTATCTGTTATATTTATATGTAGATTGCAGTGTTTATTTAATAAATAACTTGATTTTCAATATTGAAAATTTTATATTCGGTTCTGAAATTGGTGTATTAGCAAAATTAACAAAGGAGTAAACAAAACATGAAAAGACTCTCTAAACTTCTATATATTCTTTTCGCGTTCATCTCTCTTCAATATCTGGCAGGCTGCGGCGGTTCAAATACAGATGAAGAATCAGCTGATGTGAAAAAGAAAAAAGATTCAGTGAGCGTTTATACAGCCTTAGAAAACGCAAGGATACACTATACAAAAGCATTACAGTTTAATGAGCAGGCTGATTCAAAATCTTCCCGTGAGGAATTTGAAGCGGCTTTAAAAGACCTGAACAAAATTGATACAAAGAACCTTGAAAAACATTATGGCTGGGAAAAAGATTACAAGGAAATTACAACTAGTATAGTACAGGATTTTATTACTACAAACAGCGACCTTGATGAAAATCACAAAGTATTCAAAATTGCATCCAAGTTAGGTATCAAATACGAAAAAGTTGAAAAGAAGTCATTTACAAATTCGTTTAACCCTGATGAACTTCCGCAGGGCATTGATGTGCCACTTGTAGAAAACGCCGCTGTTCAGGATTACATTACTTATTTTACCGGAACAGGCAGGAAGTATATGGATAAATGGTTATTCAGGTTGGGAAAGTATTCCAACTTAATGAGGTCAATTCTCCGTGAAAACAATGCCCCCGAAGAATTGATATATCTATCTATGATAGAATCAGGGCTTGATCCCAAAATAGGTTCCTGGGCTGGAGCAATTGGTTTATGGCAGTTCATGCCAACAACAGGCTCTGCTTACGGTTTGTATTACGATGGCAGCACCGATGATAAGCGCGACCCTGAAAAAGCTACTGATGCTGCCGCAAGACATTTAAAAGATCTTTATAAATCATTTGGCGACTGGTACCTTGCAATGGCTTCTTATAATGCGGGTCCGGGCAGAATTACAAGCGCGATTAAAAAATCAGGTTCAACTGATTTCTGGACTCTGAGAGATTACCTCCCAAAGGAAACAAGAAACTACGTTCCGCAATATATTGCAGTAGCGCTCATTTGTCTAAATCCTTCTAAATACGGATTCAATGATATTGAATGGGGCAAGCCTTTAGAGTATGACAGGCTTGTAATTAAATCAGCTATAACCGTTGACCAGATAGCCGCTCTTTGCAACACAGATGTTGAGACTATCCGCGACCTGAATTCGCAAATGCTGAGCGATGTTACTCCGGTGTTTGAAGATGGTTACCTGATAAAAATTCCAAAAGGAACATTCAAAGAATTTTCAGCCAACTATGAAGCTGCCGGCGAAATAGAAAAATACGGTTTCAAACCGATATTTGACGGGAATGAAGGTACTGCATCAGTTAATCACGAAGAATCATATTCTTATTATAAAGTATCTGAATATTCCGTAGAAGATAAAAGATTTATTATCAGTACAACCAATCGTGAGCTTGTTTTCCATGATATCAACGAAAAAGAAGACCTGTATAATGTTTCTTTAAAATATGCTGTCAGACCAAGTGATATTAGAGTATGGAATAATATAAATTACGGCATTTATCCCAAAAAAGGAGATAAGCTTTCTGTATGGCTCACAAAAGATAAATACAAAGAATTATACGGCTCGGTTGAAAAAGAGAAAAAGACAGAAAATGTAACAGAGAAAAATAAGGAAACTATACAGGATCCGGGTAAGGATGAAGTGATTGAAGAAACAAATTCCGAAGGCACAAATGAAACTGTACTTGTAAATAAAGAACATAAAAATGATCCTGAAGTAAAAAAAGAAGTTGAAGTTAAAAAGGATCCTGAGGTAAAAAAAGATACTGAAGTTAAGAAAGAAAAAAAGACTAACACAGATACCAAAAAGAAAAAAGAAAGCTTCCAGACATATACTGTTAAAGATGGTGATAACCTTTCAGATATTGCCGGGACATATAGTGTTGATGTTGCAGATGTTAAAGACTGGAACGGGCTTGAATCAGATAAAATACTTGTTGGACAGAAGCTAAAGATATATTCCGATAAAAAAATAACTTCATCAAGCAAGAAATCAAAGACCTATACAGTTAAATCAGGTGATAACCTCACAAAAATTGCAGATGCTAATAGTGTTACTGTTGCTGATATTAAAGAATGGAACTCATTGGAAAGTGATGTTATCCAGGAAGGACAGGTTTTAAAGCTGTACTCAACTAAAGAAACCGTAAAAAAAGATACAAAGAAAGAGAAAAAAGATACCAAGTCAAAAACCACATACCACACAGTCAAAAAAGGCGAAACACTCGGCAAGATAGCAGATAAGTATGATGTCACGATTGCTGAGCTTAAGAAATGGAATAAGATAAAAGGTGATACAATTGAAATTGGCGAGAAGCTGATCGTAAAGAAGTGATTATGTGAAACCTTTCTCTACTACGTGTAACAAGGCGTGGCGTCAAACGTGAAATGTGAAACGAAAAATCATGAAGGAAAAAGAAATCAAGGGCGGGTCGTAGACCTGCCCTTTTTATAAAATAAAATGGATTGTAAAGTAATTAAGTTTCAAATCGCTGAGCTTAGAGATGCTGAAGAAATTACAAGCCTTGTAAACTCAGTTTATCGCGGAGAAAATTCCAAAAAAGGGTGGACAACTGAAGCGTATTTTCTTGAGGGAATTAGAATTACAACCGAAAAAGTATGTGAGATAATAAACAGGAAAAGTGATGTGATTATTCTGACCATGGGTGGCGAGAGTATCATCGGCTGCGTTCATCTTGAAATTGCCGGAAAATATTCATACCTGGGTATGCTTTCTGTTGATGTGAATTTTCAGGCAAAAGGAATTGGTAAGCTGCTTATTACCGAGTGTGAAAGATATACAAAAGAAGTATTTGGCTTAAATGAAATAAGAATGAAAGTTATTGGCAGAAGATCTGAATTGATAGCGTATTATGAACGCAGGGGTTATAAAATCTCCGGTGAGCGAGAAGAATTTGGCAGCCGGGGCGAAACTTTCGGCGAAACAAAAGAAAAATTGTATTTTGAGTCTTTGACAAAGTTATTATAAAATTAATTTCCCTGGTAATTGCTTGCGTCAGGTCATCAGACCTGACATACAGAATTTCCCCCCCCGTTGTTGGTGAACTGAAACCGGTCAGGATATATCAACATTGGGTATAATTGCAAGATAAATTGTATTGAATGAAATATTGAAAGTATGACCCCCTCTAACTCCCACATGTCAATGCCAGTTCTACGACCTGTCAGGGGGAGAACAAAATCTAATATTATCTCCATGCTCTCTGTGCCGTTGCCTGACTTTCGCTTTTTGAAAGTTGTTGAAAATGATTCTAGTTGTTGGTGAACTTAGAAACAAGTCATGCAACACCAACTAATGGTAAAAAAAATCAGGAGATTTTTAATAGTTTTACAGATAATTCATAATCGTATAATTCAACATCTTGTAATTCTTCGGTTGCTATTTTTAACTCTGTTGTTATTTCTCTTGAGATAATTATTACACGCACTTTTGGAACATTAAATAGTTTCTTGATTTTATTTTTATAGTATAAAGACTGCCCGATTACTCTTTCGTGGCCTCGGCTTACTTTTAACTCAATTACAACGGGTACATTATCTTTATCAATAGCCAATATATCTATTCTTTTATTATCATCTATTACGAATTCTTTTCCTTCATTTCCTTCTTCACCCTCGTAAAGTTTCAGCCCTTTTTCAATGATACTTAAATTCTTAATTAAATATTTCTGTAAATCCTGTTCATATGCAAATTTTGTTTCATTATAAATATCGCGTATTCCTTCATCTTCAACTACGGAATCTAAGGAAGGGTCTATATTAATTATGCGTTCGTAATAAGAAATTTTTTTCTTTCCTTCTTCACTTTTTGCAGAAGGCCAATACAAATCAATAAAATCATTTAAAAAATTGTTTTTCTTAAGAAGCTGGTATGTCTTGGCTCTTTTAATGCTATTCCTGTCTTCACTAATTCTTATCGATTCTATTTCGTTTTGAAGACCTTTTTGTGGTAAGTATTCGTATGCATATCTTAAGGGTAATGATTGATAATCTTTTATTATTATTTCTTTCATAAGATCAGTTTTTTGTTTTAATTTGAAGTAATCAATTTTTCAAAGATTTTAGTAAATCTAACAATCTAAAACCAATGTTTTATAACTCTGTGCCCTCTGTGGTGAAAGTGCTTCTATAATAATCCTTAATTATTAAGCACGTACACAATAATATTAGTACCCATTTTAAAGGATTCTTCGCGCTTTTCTGGTGGATCTTCATGCTCTCTGGGCTCTGCCCAGCCATCAGAAATGTTGGTCTCGTATGTATAGTACAAACATAACCTGCCATTCAGGAAATATCCAAAGCCCTGCGGCGGCTTACCGTCATGTTCATGTATCTTAGGCAGCCCGTTAGGAAAGCTGAATTGTGAATTATAAATTTTATGGTCAAATGACAATTCCTGCATTTTCTGGTCAGGGAAAACCTTATCCATCTCACGCCTTAGAGCCTTATCCATTCCGTAATCATCATCAGCATATAAAAATCCGCCGCGCTCAAGATACTGCCTTAGGCGTTTTACTTCTGAATCACTGAAAGAAATATTACCATGCCCGGTTATTAATATAAAAGGGAAGTTGAAGATATCATCTGAGGAAATATCAACCGAATAGAATTTTGATTCATCAACATCAACTGCAGTGTTCTTCCTCAGGTAATCCATCATGTTGACCTCTGCCGATGGGTCGTTGTACCAGTCACCTCCACCGGAATATTTCAGGCGTACTATCTTGAATGATGAAGATAGCTTGTTAATACCATCATTCTGTGAATAGCAAACAGGTAAAATAAAGAGGACAATCAGAATATTTAAAAGTAATTTCATTTCTTAAGTATTAACAAATTGATGTTATAAATAAATCCAATTATTTTTTTTTGGATTGCATCAACTGTGTTGATGCATGCATTGACACAGTCAATGCACTCCAAAATATTATCAACTGGTGTATTGCATGAAACTTTAAAATGAATTATAGACTGTTATGCATAAACAATAAAAAGTCAGAATTAATCAATCTTTTTCATTCTAACCGTTGAGCGTGATAGGAAATGTCCGCCAGCTTCACCCCATGAATAATTATAGCTTAAATCGCCGTCATCCCAAAGCTCAATTGTAATTTCTTCACGGAAAACATTATTATCTTCAGGGTTACCAAAGCCAAAAATGAACAGGCTGTGTTTTGGCGAGACCTGGCGGTATCTTCTCAGGTTAAACCTTGCCATAGTGCCGATATTATTGTTAAGTGTCCACAGCGTTAATTTGTTTTCGCTGTCATTGCATATCAATGTATACTCTTCATTATACAATATAGTTTCATGGTTATATAGTGTGGTATCTTTATTGAATTCATTACCTTCAATACCAATAGCTTTATATTTTAATGAAACACCTTTTTTATTTACAATCGATCTTAATGTAAGTGTTCCCTGGAATTCTTTGTTTTCGTGGTTAATACCAATACCCAGGTAATTACCATCCCTTTTTGTAAGGATATCAAGCAGGTTTATTTTTTTATTCTTTGCAGGCAAATGTTATTATTTATCTTGTATTTTTTCCCAATCTTCAAGTAACAGACTGTAAAGCTTTAGGTCGTGGTATTCACCTTTTGCAAAGAGCTTTTTTCTCATGATACCTTCATATTCAAGTCCGCATTTTACCATAACGCGCTCAGATGCTGTGTTAGCAAGTTTACAGGTCGCTTCAACACGGTTAAGGCGCATTCTTTCAAAACCGAACTTTATAACTTCCTTAAAAGCTTCAGTGATATAACCCTTGTTCCAGAAATCTTTTGAAAGCGCATAACCAACTTCACCACACTTGTTTGGCAATGACCATACATGATATCCTATAGTTCCTATTAGTTTACCAAGATCTTTGTGAATTATTCCCCATGGGCTTGGCAAACCGTCTTCATACTGCTGGGTTACGAATCTCAGATAGTGCATAGAATCAGATATATTTCTGTGATAGTCCCACGTAACATGCTCTGCGACTTCCGGTACTGATGCATATTCAAACACATCGCCGGCATCACGCATTGAAAGCTTTCTCAGCCTCAAGCGCCCGGTTTCCAACACCGGCATATTCTTAAATATTTCGAAAGCTCTTTCTGTCATATTATCAGTGTAAGATTACAAATTTATCTTAAAAAGCATTTATATAATAGGAAAATACTATTACTCAATATAAACAGATTAATTAACTTTATTCTAATAAAATCTGTTATTTGATGGGATTGTAATTTGAAACAGATATGAGTAATTTTGACTTTACATCAATATAATATGCCTGAAAAATACATAGAATTAAATAAAATTTACGAAGGTAAAGCAAAAAAGCTTTATACATTAAAGGGGTATCCTAACCTGTTATTGCAGGAATTTAAAGATGATGCCACTGCATTTAATGCCCGGAAAAAGGGCAAAATTTTAAACAAAGGTATTATAAATTGTGAGCTGACAACTTTCATATTTACTTATCTTGCCAAAAAGGGAGTACGTAATCATTTTGTGAAACAGATTTCTCCCAATGAAATGATAATTAAACGGTTAAAGATAGTCCCCATTGAGGTAGTGATAAGGAATATTGCCGCAGGAAGCCTGCTTAAGAAAACCAGGTTCAAAGAAGGGAAGCAGCTTGCTAAACCAATTGTTGAGTTTTATTACAAGGATGATGCTTTAGGTGACCCGATGATTAGCGATTCACATGCGCTGGCTATGAAAATTGCCACTGAAAATGATCTTAAAACTCTGAAACAAATGGCTGAGAAGATCAATACAATACTTAAACCTTTCTTTTTAAAGAGGGGATTAAAACTGGTTGATTTTAAGCTTGAATTCGGGAAAGATAAGACAGGCAAAATTATGCTTGGTGATGAAATTACACCCGATACGTGCAGACTTTGGGATAAGAATACAAATAAGAAGCTTGATAAGGACCGCTTCAGGTTCGATCTTGGCGGAGTGAATGAAGCTTATGCTGAAGTAAGAAAACGTATCTTAGGAAAATAATTCAGGTAAAAACGGTTGAGACTTACAATATACGGCAGAAGTACGGTTATTAAGGCGCTTGTTTTAACCCTGGCTTTGGATGTTACCGCGCTCTTAATTCCAAATGAGATTGCTAAATTAATACTTTTGGTTTTATCAGTATTTCTTATATCATTTACACTATATTTTTTCCGCGACCCGATCAGAGATATCCCGGCTGATCTCAAAAGCGGTGATGTCCTTTCACCCGCCGATGGCAAGGTAATGATGATCGAGGAAGTTGTGGAAAATGAATTTCTTAAAGCGCCTGCAAAGGTCATAGGGATTTTTCTTTCGCCATTAAACGTTCATGTAAACAGGGTGCCAATATCAGGCACAGTAAAGTTTTACCAGTATATTAAAGGAGAGTTCATTGCGGCATATGACCATAAGTCAGCGGATAAGAATGAACGGACTATTATTGGAATCGAAGGCGAGAGATTCAAAGTGCTCTTCAAACAGATAACCGGGTTTGTTGCAAGAAGAATTGTTTGTGAGCTTAGAGTTGGTGATAAAGTCAAAATTGGCGAAAAATTCGGAATGATAAAGTTCGGTTCAAGAACTGATGTTATCCTGCCGCGAAATGCAAACATTAAAGTGAGTGTAAACCAGAAAGTAACGGGCGGTATTACCTTATTAGCTGAGGTGCCGGAATAATTTGAAGAACCGCATGGGATTCATACCTAGCTTATTTACAGTACTGAACCTGTTCTGTGGTTTTATGTCCATTATCAATGCAGATGCGCAGAACTTTGAAAAGGCGAGTTTGTTTATTTTATATGCGGGATTGTTTGATATGTTCGATGGTGTTGTAGCAAGATTTACAGGAACATCTTCGAAGTTTGGTGTTGAGCTTGATTCTCTGGCTGACTTAGTTTCATTTGGTGTAGCGCCTTCGTTCATACTATATAAAGTGTTTTTCTATACACTCGATGGATTTGGAATAGCAGTTGCCTCACTGATTATGATCTTCGGGGCAATAAGGCTAGCAAGGTTTAACGCCCAGCTTGTTGGATTTGATAAGAGCTATTTCAGCGGTGTGCCTGTGCCAATACCGGGCGTAACGGTATCTTCATTTATCCTTTATTACTACAACAAGAATTTTAATGCGGGAGTAAGCGAAATTTTTATATACTGTATTGCAATAATTCTGCCGCTGCTTATGGTAAGCAAGTTCAAATATGATACTACTCCAAAAGTTAATAGAAGAGAAGTAAAGGAGCATCCTGTTAAATCAGTAATTGTCGTACTATCAGTAATACTTATAGCTGTTACAAAAGGGGAGGGGTTATTTGCTTTCTGTATGTTCTATATCAGTACCGGCATATTCCGCAGTACTAAAAACCAGATCCGTAAAAATTTCTTCGGCAGGAAACTAGGCAGTGATGAAACTGATGAGAGTTTGAAACTTAAGGAATCGAGTTAAATAGTTAAGTTACTTAATTAAAAATTTCCTTTAATCCCTTTATGAAACAATCAATATGATTTTCCGTATTAAATCTGCCAAATGATATCCTGAGGGATGATTTTGCAGTATTATCATCATAGCCAAGAGCTTTTAGTACATGTGATGGCTGTACTGAGCCCGATGTACAGGCTGAACCTGATGAAACAGCGATATTTTTCATATCAAGCTTTATTAGCAATGTGTCGGGATCCATGTTTGTGGTTTCAGGATTAAAAGAAATATTCAAAATATTTGGAAGCAACACACCCCCCTGCTTCGCAGTACCCCTCTCAAGAACTGCAGCAGCAGTCGTAGGGGAATTTATAATAACCTTATCTGCGAAATTATTATTTAAATCTTGTATAAGTTTTTTCCTTAATTTATCGTAAAGTTCAATATCATTGTTCATTTCATCTTTCAATATCTCAATAGCTTTTTTAAATCCAGCAATTGCCGGAATATTCTCAGTGCCGCCGCGTCTATCGCGCTCCTGTTTGCCGCCATGTATGAATTTATCAATTGGTGTATCTTTCTTTATATATAATACACCCAATCCTTTTGATGCATATATTTTATGAGCAGAAAATGATGCAAGGTCAGGTTTTAAATTATTTACATTAAAAGCGGTTTTACCAAGACTCTGCACAGCATCAGTATGAAAATAAATGTTTTTATCACGAACAATATCAGCAATTGACGTGATGTCATTAATTACTCCAAGCTCATTATTTGAGTGCATCACTGAAATTAAAAAAGTTTTATCTGTAATGTATTCTTTCAGTTCATCAAGGTTTATCTCCCCATATCGGTTTACCTTTAGATAAGTAATCCTAAAGCCAAAACGTGTTTTCAGGTATTCTACAATATCCATTACTGCGGAGTGTTCAATTGCAGTCGTGATAATATGGTCTTTCCTGCCAAGATTATTGAAAGCTACACCTTTTATTGCAAAATTATTTGATTCAGTCCCGCCCGAGGTAAAGTATATCTCAGATGACTTTGCGCCGATGAATTCTGCAAACAGGTCCCTCGTATCTTCAAGCATTACCTTTGCTTCGCGCCCTGTTTTATGTATAGATGACGGGTTACCATAACAATCCCCAAGCCATGTGAGCATTGCTTCAGTTACTCTTGGATCAATTGGTGTAGTTGCGGCATTATCAAGATATATTATACTCATAAGCTGCAAAGTTACCAGAAAATTCAGGAGTGTTCAATTCAATAATTAGGATTAACAATTGAATCAAATACTTTTTGCGAGGAGCGTAGCGAGGAAGCAATCTCAAAAAAGAAAAATAAGACTAATTATCAGCGTGGCACTAAAAAATATTTTCAACTATCTTTGTAATATAATGTATAAAAAGATAATCAGACCGCTGTTATTTGATTACGACCCTGAAAAAGTCCACAATTTTACAATAAATAAGCTTTCCGGCAGTTTATTCCCCTCACTATTAAGGCTTTTTTTTAGTTATGAAGATAAAAAACTTGAAACTAAAGTCGGCAGACTTACTTTCCGCAACCCAATTGGTTTAGCCGCAGGAATGGATAAGAATGCAACAGCCCTTGCAGGCTGGGATGCTATGGGTTTTGGTTTCGCAGAAGCAGGTACAGTTACTCCGTTGCCGCAGGAAGGTAACCCAAAGCCAAGGATGTTCCGCCTGCCGGAGTATGAAGGAATTATCAACAGACTTGGATTCAACAATGCCGGAGCCGATGAGTTTGAAAAAACCCTGGAAGATTCTAAAGATAAGTTGAGCAAGGATTTTATAGTTGGCGTAAATATCGGGAAAAATAAACATACTGAGCTAGATGATGCTTATCAGGATTATAAATTTTCATTTGAAAAATGTTTTGAATCGGCTGATTATTTTACCATAAATGTAAGCTCACCAAACACTGAAGGGTTAAGACAGCTTCAGCAGAAAAAGTACCTTGATGAAATATTAAAGCATCTGCAGCAGCTTAACAATGAGCTTGATACCACATATTCTGATACTGCAAAGGATATATATCTAAAAATTGCTCCTGACCTTACCGAGGCTGAACTTGATGATATTCTTCAGGTATCAATTGATAATAATATCACGGGAATCATTGCTACTAACACAACAATTTCACGGGGAACTCTTCCTGAAGGCAAGTACGAAAGCGGGGGATTAAGCGGCAAACCGCTTGAGCCTATCGCCAATTCAGTGATAAAATATATTATTAATAAAGCCGGAGGGAAGCTTGTTGTTATAGCATGCGGGGGTATATCATCTTATGATGATGTAAAAGAAAAACTTGATATAGGCGCATCACTTGTTCAGATATATACAGGTTTGATATATGAGGGACCGGGATTGATAAAAAAAATAAAGAGAGATTTAGTATCAGCAGGTATATAATTTACTTTGAATAAAAATGACTAAAGTAGATTGGGAAAAATAACTCAGAAAAGAATGTATTTATATTAAATCTTATCTAAATTCGTTTTCGTTAATTCACTTTTTGTAGTACCTGTATTCACCGTTCCTGCCGGCTCAAACAGCATGATTGATACTTCTTCTATTGCAACAGGTCTGTGCTCAACCCCTTTTGGAATAATAATAAACTCATTCTCGTTAATTTCTATATCACCATCCCTTAGCTGCATAGTAAAACTGCCGGTTAATACATAGAACATTTCATCTTCATTATCATGCTTATGCCAGACAAATTCACCTTTGAATTTAACAAGTTTAACATGCTGCCCGTTAAGCTCACCAACAATCTTCGGACTCCAATGCTCGGTAAAAAGTGAAAGCTTTTGGTTAATGTTTACTTTTTCCATATGTAATTAATTGCTTAGTTCCTTGGAATAAAGCATTAAAGTTTCCGGGTTACCAGGGAGATTTATTTCTTTCTCAAATTTCATTCCTAATTTTTCTAAAAGTTTTATAGATGGTGTATTGTAGGGAACTGTAATTGCAGCTATCCTTTTGAGATTTAAATTATCTTTTGCAAATTTCATTACACCTTCAGAAGCCTCAAAAGCATAGCCGTTACCTTCAAATTGAGGCAGCAAGGCAAACCCAATATCGATATCATCAAGGCTTTCACGTTTTACTAAGCCGCACATTCCAACTTTAGCACAGTTTGATTTCAATTCAATAATATAAAAACCGAATCCAGATTCTGTGTAACTTTTCTGAATTCGGTTTTCGATATAATTTACAGCGTCTTCTGTTGTATCTATCGCACGGGTTCCGATATATTTAAGCCAACCCGGAGTGTTAAGGAGTTCCTGAATGAATTTGCCGTCATCACTGCAAAATTCCCGCAATACGAGCCGTTGGGTTTCAATAACTGTTTCTGGCATTAAAATTGAAATAGCATTATTGAAATTTCAATACTGAAGTTACGGTTAATATCATTTCAGTGATGCAGGAATTATTTTACATTAATAATGTAATACCTGTATTCATCACCTTTTGCATCGTGGATTACTTCCCATTTAGCAGAATAGGTTCCGCTTAATTCGATCGGACCGCCATGAATTAAAAACGGCTGTATCTCTTCTTTTGTAACAGATCCGATATTAACGGTTTCACTTGCGAATTTTCTGTAAATTCCACCGTTGGTTGATTCCCAAATATTTTTGCGTTTGGTTAAAAATACAGATGTGCAAGTATCATAGCCGTGCTCTTTTAACTGTTCAAGGAACTTCAGATCCAGCACATGACGGTAAAGATCTATGTGGCTTGCATTTTCATCCTTTGGCATTTTAAGCTCAACAACATGTTTTTGAACGCCGCCTTCAATGATGTAAATATCTGCATCTTTATTCGCAAGTTTAGGGATTGGGTTGAACATTCTTGATACAGGGTAATTAAGTTTTACATTCAGATCCGGGTAGTATTTTTTAAGGAAAACTCCAAGTTCATGGTGCAGCCCGGCTTCATTATAAAGCTCAATAGGTTCTTTTGAAAAATTTTTGAAGAAGTGTTGTATAATTTCATGCATGGTAATTAACGTTTAGATATATTTTCATAAAAAATTTTCTTTAAATCATTCTATCGGTAAGTGACTGCAAATATACCAAATATAGAAATAAAATTTTCTGTATAAATTAATACACTAAAAAACGCAGGATTTGATTAAATTTCTCAATATTTCCGTAGTTTATCACATATACTACAAGGTTTTACTAACTATTATAAATATCTTTCCCTGATGATTTGCATATGATGCATTGGGTGACCTATCAATACATAACCAACTGCGTGCGCAGTTATAGGGTGAGTTTCTGTCTTTGCCTTAAATTTAGCTGCTTCATCAGTAAGATTTTCAAAGAATAATTCCGAAGCAGCGCGCAATGAACTGAATTCCGATAAAATACTTTCAAGTGTTCTGCCTGTTACATCAACATTAGCCGCGTAAAGATCTTCTTCCATATTACATAGCAGGGTATTGATATCACCTCTGGCTGCTACCAAAGCCCTGTAACACATAACGCGCTCTGTATCGGTGATGTGCATCAGAATATCTTTAATGCTCCATTTGCCTTCTGCATAGCGGTAATTATGTTTTTCTTCAGGGATACATTTAAAAAATTTGATTATTTCATTTGAATTTTCACTAAGCAACTTTATATAATCACCTTTAGGAACAAGTGAAATATATCTATCGAAATATGGGTTATACTCTTCTTTATCAGGTTTTTTCATTGTATCTGTTTAATTTATTTCTTACAATTAATATTTATTTCACGCAAAGGCGCAAAAGGATTTTATATATTTATAAATTATTAACTATTCTTTTTATTCCGTCTTTTATCAGGTTTGTGTTAAAATTTACAAGCAGCCCTAATTTAATATTAGTTAATTTTAAATATGTTAACAATTGTTTATGATGAACAGCTTTTACTATTTCTACCGATTTAATTTCAACAATGACTTTTTCTTCAATAATAATATCAGCTATAAACCCTATATTTAACGGAATATTTTCATAAATGATGCTAATGGGTTTTTGTCTTTCAAATTTTATATTATTTTTTGTAAGTTCATAACACAATACTTCTTCGTAAACTGATTCTAAAAGTCCCGGTCCCAAATTTTTATGGATTTTAAAACAACAATCTACAATAATTTTAGATAACTCATTTTCTGTCATCGTAATAGAAATTAGTTCATTTAAATTAGTTTTTCTAAGCGTCTTGGCGACTTTGCGTGAGATTTGATAATCATATTATTTCTCGCAAAGACGCAGAGGCGCAAAGGATAGTAAATATTCATAAATTATTAACTATTCGTTTTATTCCGCATTGTATCAGGTTTGTATTTAAATTCACAAGTAACCATAATTTTCTAAAAATCCTTGTCCCAAATTTTTATGGATTTTATAATAATAATTTGTAATAATTTTAGAAAACTCATTTTCTGATATAATAATAGATATTAGTTTATTAAAAATATTTTCTCTTAGCGTCTTGGCGACTTTGCGTGAAATAAAAAAATATTATATACTCATTTCTTTTTTTAATATGCTGCAAAAGTCAATAACTTCATTTCTCTTAACTGATTCTTCTTCACTGACCCTTAAATAATTAAATGCTTTTGAGCCGGTATTTTCAGAAAGGTAATCTTTGCCTTTTGGAATAACATGAAAATGAATATGCCTGAAGCCTTCCATTTCTGCAAAGCAGCAGGAGTATTCCTTTTCAGTATCAAGTATCTTATGCAGAATATTTATCACTTTAAAATTAATTTCACTAAGCTCCCGCCATTCTTCAATTGAAAGCTCATGTAATTTATCGGTATGACGCTTCAATACAATAACAATCCACCCCAATAAACCGGTTGGATATACATGCTCAACCACCCAGTATGAGCCGTTATATATCTGCTCACCCGGACTTAATCTTTTCTCACCGCTGTTAGATAAGCACGATAAACAATCTGTCATTCTATAAGTTATTAATTCTAAAAATTTTGTATATCATAGCTTCTTGGCGCTTGCCCGCCTATGGCGTGGACTTTGTGTGAAATAAAAATATGATAACTTTTTGTAATGGATTTAAAACTATTTTAATTAAGCAGGTAATATTACTTTTCCTTCATGTAGCTCAGATAAAGTAAAAACCATATCACTCCCATTCCAGTTCAGGTTGCCGTCAACAATCAAGAATCTCTTAAACTTACCTTTATCAAGATATTTATTAATTTTTGGGAGATTAGATTTTAAGAGAAAAGTCTCGAAGTTGATAGTCTTGGTACTCGAATCATTGAATTTTAACTCAATTGAATAACCACCTGTGTAATTTGCTTCTGTGATACTAATCAGATCCTGTTCCATATTCCTGCTTACTCCTTCTATATTCCCTAAATATAGCAAACTGCAAAATGTTTAACTATATAAAACCCTGTAATTGTACTTTTTTAACCTTAATTACCATTATTTATTTTCTTAAGAATTATCTTTGCAAGCAGTTCGGCAGCAGGCGGGTGTTTCCTTAACCATAGCGCAGGCTCAAAAACCTCAAGCTCACCAAGAGATAATTCATTGTTATTATCCCACATTACATCAACTCTGGCATAGGGAATCCCGGGCTGTGATCTTTCTACAACCATCTCGGCAAATTCAATTTCTTCTCGGATTGGCTGGTAATCATTCACTGTTCCGCCAAAATTTTCCTGGACCCTGAAATCTTCACCTTTGCCTTTCTTTAATACAGCATGTGTAAACTTACCGCCTATGACCATATATGAAACTTCACCTTTAGCTGAAATACTATCCTGGTATTCCTGCACAAGCATTGATCTCTCTATTATCAGTTCTTTAAAAATATCTTCATGTTCAACAATATTATCCTTATTCATTCTGTATGTATGCCACGCGCCGCCGGATATTGCGGGTTTTAGAATGAATTCATCCCAGTTAAGCTCTTTGGTAATTTCAGTGAGTGAACGCATATCGCCCGGCTCAATAAAAACTGTTGGGGGAATATTAATTCCCGCTTTTTGTAAATCAATCATATAATGCTTATCAATATTCCAGGTAATAATATCAATTGGATTAATAAATTTTGTAACCTTAGCTGCATCTTCAAGCCACGGAGCAAATTCGCTGTAACGGTTAAAGTAATCCCAGGGAGTCCTGAATAACACATATTTTGTATCAGCCCAGTTAAACTCAGGGTCATCCCAATTAGTGCGGGTGACCTTTAATCCATTTTTCTCGAGAGCCTTGGTCAAAATCCTGTCTTCTTCCAGAATATTTTCAACAAACTCATCACCTGCTGCAGCTATTAAGAACTTTGAGGATGTGAGGAGCGTTATATCGATTTTAGGCATTTTGTGTTTTTTTATATTTATATAGTCCTATTATTAGCCCAATTATACCAATTGCTGAACAAACAATCACCCATAAAAAAATATTATAACCCGAAACTTCCGCTCTGTATATTGCTGTAAATAAAAATAAGGCAAGTCCTGTAATTTCCCAAATACGCATGT
This sequence comes from Ignavibacteria bacterium, assembly GCA_031430615.1. Lineage (GTDB taxonomy): Bacteria > Bacteroidota > Ignavibacteria > Tepidaquicellales > OLB5 > OLB5. The sequence goes on from JANPBV010000129.1 coordinate 19,932, forward strand.
TCTCAAATCTGTTAGGCTGCGGTATTACCGGAGTTTTGTTAATCAGAATTTTCAGATCATCCCAGTTCCACAGAACAAGCATAATATTTGCAATGAGCATTAAGCCGGTAATTAAAGGAGTTCCCCTGAAGTCATACGATAGTGTAATAACGAATACGTTTGCAATGACAGGCAGGAACATTAATGCGCCAAGTTTTGCGTAACGCTGCGTCATAAGCAAAAGTCCGGCGATAATTTGACCCAGCCCCAGGAACTTCCACCATAAACCTGACTGGTAGAGGGTTTCAAACATATGCCATGCTGAATTTATGGGTTCATTAATGCCATCAATAGTTGTGAATCGTTTACCCTGAATTTTAACAACACTAGCGAATACAAACGTTGCGCCAATAAGGTATCGTGTGTAGATAATGAAAAGTTGGGGGAGTATTTTATTTTTTAAATTTTTCAAATTACTTATTAATAATTTCGACTGATCTTACTTCCATATGATCTGCATCAACTTTATTAAATTCATATATGATATTATATATTTCAGATCTGTCTTTATCTCCGGTTTTAAAACTAATGATAAGCTCAATTTGTGCATTTAGATCATTTGTATTAATTTCTTTATAATTTATTTTGGTTTCTTCTATATTATCCGGGAATAATTCAAATAAATTATGTGCAAAATCATCTCTATTATAATTTATATTATTTAACAAAATGTTTTCTTTTGCTGCCCATAATAAAGTTTGCTCTTTATCTTTACTTTTTAAACCCCAGTGAAAATATTCCACGCAATCCTTAATGTTGAGCTTTGGATTGGGGTGAAATTCTTCATAAATGAAATTTGTGTTCATTCCCGATATATTCATGAAATCTGTTTCGTGTTCCATCAATTCTTCAGTCAGAAATTTGTAAAAATCTTCCGGTTTTACATCGTTTTTTTCTATTATATCAACAAAATAATTCTTTTCAGAATATTTCTTTAAAACATTATCAATTTCAGCATTAAGAAACTCAGGATCAATATCTTCAATTTTTTTAAATTCCGGAAAGCCCAATATTTCTTTGATCTTTTTAGATTCTGCTTTTTCCCAGTTTTCTTCAAATTGCTGTATGTAATCCAAAAAATTATTCATCACTTCTGGCGGAGCTTCACTGTTACCGTTAAAGCTTGTCATACCGTATTTTTCTTCAAGCTCTTTCTTTTTCTTCTTATTCTGTTCGTTAATGTAAAAATTCTGTGAGTCTTCAGAATAATCTTTTTCTTTTGCCATGATACTAATTCAATTATTTATAATTATTAAGAACTACGCTATAGATTTTGTGACCCAATATACCAATCTCCAAAATTTTTATCTATATAAAAGCCTATATAAAAACTATATTTGCAGTTAAACATGCTGTGTCGGGTCGTAAGACCCGACACAACGAAGTGGTGATGTCAGGACTTTTGTCCTGACATATTAACTTAAATTACTCAATGCATAAACCAAACAAATTAATTAACGAAAAATCGCCTTACCTTATACAGCATGCATATAACCCGGTGGACTGGCATCCGTGGGGTGAAGAAGCTTTCCAAAAAGCCAAAGATGAAGATAAACCGATATTTCTTTCCATTGGATACTCTACCTGTTACTGGTGCCACGTTATGGAGCGCGAAGTGTTTGAGAACGAACATATCGCAAAGGAAATGAATAAAATATTTGTGAATATAAAAGTCGATAGGGAAGAGCGCCCTGATGTTGATAGAGTTTATATGTCAGCCCTGCAGGCTATGACAGGTTCCGGAGGCTGGCCAATGTCAATGTTCCTTACAACTGATCTTAAACCGTTCTACGGTGCAACATATGTACCTCCGACCTCAAAATACGGTTTGCCCGGATTTGAGGATTTAATTCACCAGTTGGGCGAATCATGGCTGACAAGGCGTGATGAAATAAATGAATCAGGCGAGAAGATACTTGAGCATATCAGGGAAGCATCACAGAATCTGGCTGCGGCAAGTGAACTGAATAAAGAAATGCTTCTCAAAGGTGTTCAGCAGTTCAAGAACGGCTTCGATGAAGAGTACGGAGGATTCGGTGAGTCACCCAAATTCCCAAGACCACCCGGTTTGAATTTTTTACTTCGCGCATATTACAGGTTTAATGACTCCGAATCATTGCAAATGGTTATCCGCACACTGCTGCAAATGGCAAGAGGCGGAATGTATGATCATCTCGGCGGGGGATCTCATAGGTACAGTGTTGACCGTTCGTGGCGTGTGCCCCATTTCGAAAAAATGCTGTATGACCAGGCGCAATTAGCAGTAAATTACCTCGAAGCATTCCAGGTGACAGGCGATAATTATTTTGGCGATGTTACAAAGGATATCCTTGGTTATGTAAGCAGGGTTATGACTGATAAGAATGGGGGATTTTACTCAGCCGAAGATGCTGAGTCTCTGCCTGCGCCAAAGCTCCGGCAGACAGGAGCTAAAGAGGACTTGTCCTCCGAAACTTTAGTGAAGGAGGAGGGTGCCTGTTATGTATGGTCAAAGAAAGAAATTGATGAATTGCTGGGCGAGGATGCTGAAATTTTCAATTATTACTATGGAGTTAACGCTCATGGTAACGCTCCGCAGGGCAGTGACCCGCACAGCGTGTTTGTGGAAAAAAATATTCTGTATAAAAAACATACAATTTCAGAAACATCAAATAAATTTGAGCGCTCAACCGACCAAATAAATTCATTGCTTGATGAAGCAAAAAAAGTATTGTTTGAAGTACGGGAGAAACGCCCATTGCCTCATCTTGATGATAAAATATTAACATCATGGAACGGGTTGATGATAACTGCATTTGCAAAAGCTTACCAGGTGTTTAATACTGCGGTGTATCTTGAAAAAGCTAAAGGAGCAGCGGATTTTATCATACAGAAT
>JANPBV010000130.1:0-1883 GCA_031430615.1 Ignavibacteria bacterium
GTGGGTCCGCATGTATACAGCCCAACTTTGCCCGGTACAATTGGTACAAATACCTGTTTTTCTCTGCCTAATGTATTAAATAAAGTAATATCCATAGTGCGCAAGATAACCTTTATTGTATAATTGATAAATAGAGAAAATTGACCTATCATAATCCCTATATGTTAAGTCCCCCTTGTAAAGGGGGAGGATATTTTCAGGTACTAATAAATTGTACTCTAATCCACTATTTTCAGTATTCTAATTATTTCAATGGGGATTTGAAATTATGCAGTTTTCGTACTTCCAAATCCCCATCAAAGATTTGCGAATCCCATTATGTGTTGATCAATTGTGGTTATTGCCTCACTCAAGCAATGGTCCCCCTTTATAAGGGGGACTAACAAATCGTAAAATTGAATGTTTGATATGTCTTTCACTCCAGTTGAGCTTTATCTCCGGCGTTTCGCTTATTTGCTTTTTCTTTTTGCCTTTCTGCGTTTTATGCCACGACTTGCTATACGTAGTAGAGAAAGGTATTCCCGCTCTTTTGCTTTGCGGGTTTACAACCTTGTAAAGGATTGCTTTTCCGTTATAAATAATTTAACTATCTTTGCTTATAAATATCTATTAATATGAAAAATACTATATACTTTCTTCTCGCATTAAATCTTGCGGTTAACGCCTTCTCGCAAACCAAGCTAAAGCCGTTTTTTGACGCTAACGAATACGCTCACTGCCTTGAAATGACGGAGCGGTTTGCCGATACTACAAAAGTTCCTCCGGTTGATCCGTACCCAACGGGGTGGAGCCATGTTTACCGAAGTAAGACAGTGGGGCTTGATAACCTGTGGGATATGTGGCTAAGTAATGATTCTGTAGCGGTGATAAATATTCGCGGCACTATAGCCAGTGAAAAATCATGGATGCTTGATTTCTATGCGCCTATGGTCCCGGCGCAGGGAAATTTGAAATTCGGAAAAGATATATTCAACTATAAACTTGCAGCCGATACTAATGCCGCGGTTCACACTGGATTTTTACTGGGGATGCATTTCCTTGCGCCAACAGTAATAGAAAAAATCAATGAGTATTATAATAAAGGTGTAAAGGATTTTATAATTTATGGTCACAGCCAGGGCGCCGCTATTGCGTACATGATGCGCTCTTATTTATATTACCTGCCATATGGTATCATACCAAACGATATAACTTTTAAAACATACTGTAGCGCAGCGCCTAAACCGGGTAACCTGTATTATGCGTATGATTTTGAGTTCATCACGCGTAATGGATGGTCAAACCGTATTGTTAACCAGCTTGACTGGGTGCCGCAGATGCCGCCCGGCGTACAAAGCAGGTATGATTTCCGCCAAAATGATCCGTTCACACCGGTTGATTCAACCTTAGCTGCTACACTTGGATTTTTCCCGAGGGTTGTAATTGGGCTCATACAAAAATCTGTATTCGGTGATCTTGGTGATGCACGCGACGTGCTTATAAAATACACCGGAAAAGAACTCTACAAAATAATTAAAAAAATCCTGCCTGATTTTAAAGAACCCCGTTATGTAAACACGATGGATTATACTGTAACCGCTTCACCGGTAATACTTATGCCTACAGAATCATATAAACAGAAATTCATTTCTATTGGCGGAATAGCCGGAGCTTTTGTTCATCACATGATGCCTGCATATTATTTCCTGCTCAAAGAAGAATATTTGAAGAAGTAATCACCCCCACTCGGCCTCCCACGTGTTAAAGCCAGTCCTTTCGCCTGTTTGGGGTCGGGGTCACGTTTAAGCTTATCAAAGTTTATTTGTATCTTTATTGCTTGTTTATATGTTATAAACTCTCTATTTTTACAACAATTCAGTCAGTCCTCTTTTTACTATTAATTA
>JANPBV010000131.1:0-8643 GCA_031430615.1 Ignavibacteria bacterium
CTTCATAATATCCCCCGCTAATTACCTGCAATATACTGAAAATTTGTAGTTTGAAAAGGGGAAATAGAATTATTACACGGTAGCCAGATAAGTAAACCACCTAAAAAAAGTTAAAAATCGATGTTTTTGTTAACGTAGAAAGAACAGATATAAATCATCTAAAAGAACACAGCCAGATAATCATTATTATCTAATGAAAGTATAATTAACAGATACAAAGAAAATGTTGCTGAATATATTAACTATTCTCAATCACACGGGTTCTCAGCTTTTATTGCTTCTTTTTCTTCTTTGATATACCAAGCGGTCCTGCACGATTAATAATACAATCTAAGCTCCTGTTTAGTTTAAGGGCAATTTCTCTAGTTGGAATCTTTTTGTAATTCTGCCTTATATATTCATCATCTGCATCAGTCCATGGACGCGGCGTTTGCCTTACTCTAAGACCCATTTTTATAGCTTTCTGAAAAACCCCTATCCTTGTCATACCTAAATCTTTTGCAATTTGTACGTAAGTCTTTTTCTTATAGTTTTTCTTGAGATACTTCGTCTCTTCTTTTGTCCAGAAACGCCAGACCTGCGGCCTTCTTAGACCCATCATCCAGGCTTTGTAATGTGTCGCCGGCCTGGTCTTGTTCAGTTTTGCAGCTACATCGTCAATAGAATACTTTTTATCTGTCCATAATTGCTTAAGCAGTTTCAGTTGCTCTTCCGACCACTTCTTGGGTTTCGGAATGTAAATCTTAAGCTGCCTGGCTTTATTTTCAACTGACGCGGTGCCGCGTTTAAGCGATCGGGCAATGGAATCTACAGGTTTTATAGTGTAATTTTTAAGCAGATAATTCACCTCGAATTGATTCCACCGGCGTATTGAACCTGAATGGATACCCAGCGAATTAGCTTTAGCTACTACCGAGTACACCGGATGACCAGTTCGTTTGGCAACATATTTCGAACCTTTTACAGAATACTGTTTCTTAAGAATTCTTAAATGACTATTTGTCCAGGAGATTTTCATTAGTCTTCTTTTTCACAAAATTAAAAAGACAAAAAATAAAAAAAACCCCAAAAAAACATTAACTTTTTTTAAACATCATTTAAACCGATATATCTCTATATTATTTTCGATAAGCTAAAATTATGCGCTGCAGAGATATTACCTTTACTTCTTTAAAAACGAAGCTGAAATTCATAATGAATATTTACGGTTATTTTTTAAGACGGCAGGTATTACTTCAATTCCGATATTTACCATTATTGTTTCAGGGTTATTATTTTATGTATTCAGATAAGTCCTAGCAGATTCTGGGCAATTGTTCTCCGCTAAGCATATCAAGGATACGCATTGTGCCTATACGGCTTTTAAGCTTAACTATTGCTTCATTGCCTGATACAACCCTGCCAATAATAGCAGAGCCTTCGCCGAATTTATGTGAGCTCATTATCGCAAGGCATTTTTTTGAATCAGCTTCAGGTACTATTGCTATGAACTTGCCTTCATTGGCAACATACATCGGGTCAAACCCGAGTATTTCACATGCCCCCTGAACGTCTTCATGAACAGGTACTGATGTTTCTTCTATCACAATTTCTTTAAGTGCAGATGATGCAAGTTCGTTTAAAGTGCTTGAGAGCCCCCCGCGGGTTAGGTCACGCAGGCAATGAACATTAATTCCCGCACTGATTATATTTTGAACTATTTCATTTAAAGGAGCGCAGTCACTTTCGATCCTATGTTCAAACTCCAATCCTTCACGCTCAGCCATAATTGCTATTCCATGCCTGCCAATATCGCCATTCATAATAATAACATCACCTGTTTGGATATTTTTGGGTGATATACTTAAACTATGTTCAATAATTCCAATACCAGATGTGTTTATGAAAATGCCATCACCTTTTCCGTTATCAACAACCTTGGTATCACCTGTTGCAATTTTAACACCCGCATCTTTAGCTGCCGAAGCAATACTCTGTACAACCAGCCAAAGTTTGCTCATTTCAAAACCTTCTTCAATAATTAAGCCTATACTTAGGTATTTTGGGATTGCACCGCTCATCGACAAATCATTAACCGTGCCATTTACTGCAAGTGAGCCAATATCACCACCCGGGAAGAATATGGGTTTTACTACGTATGAATCAGTTGTAAATGCGATCTTGTTTCCGGTAAGCTCAATTTGCGCTGAATCATGCTCCTGTTTTAAAATATCATTACTGAAAGCAACACTGAACATTTTTTCAATCAAATTGTGCATAAGCTTCCCTCCCCCACCATGAGCAAGCAGCACCTTGGGGTAATCACTTATCGGAATCGGACACTGTAATATTAATTCTGAGTGCAACGAAGAATCCATGATAGTTTTTTTAAAAATTATTGAATAGACCCTTCGCTGCGCTCAGGGTTAAATCTTCCTATATCTATAATACGCAGCGCATGCACCTTCACTTGAAACCATTGTAGCTCCTAAAGGACGCTCAGGTGTGCATATTTTCCCAAATGCTTCACACTCATTGGGTTTTTTTATTCCCTGTAAAATTTGTCCGCTGATGCATTCTTTTGGTTCTTCAACTACAAGATCAGCAAGTCCGAATTTTAGCGATGCGTCATATTCTATATAATCATCCTGCAATACAAGTCCGCTATCTGGAATCTCCCCAATCCCGCGCCACTTTCTTGTACCAATTTTAAAAACAGTGCTTACAATATTCTGTGCGGTAAGGTTTCCTTCCCTGCTAACTACTCGAACATACTGGTTTTCAACTTCATGTCTGCCTTCTTCAAGCTGTTTTACACACATGTAAATTCCCTGAAGTATATCTACTGGCTCAAATCCCGTGACAACAATCGGTACCTTGTATTTTTCAGCAAGCGGGAAATATTCGTTATAACCCATAACAGCACAAACATGGCCTGCAGCAAGGAATCCCTGCACAAGGTTATTTTTTGATGATAATATCGCTTCAATCGCAGGGGGAACAAGTACATGTGATACCAGTATTAAAAAATTTTTAATCCCCTGCTCTTTAGCCTGGTAAACTGCCATAGCATTTGCGGGAGCAGTGGTTTCAAATCCCACTGCGAAAAATACTACTTCTTTTAGCGGATTATCTTTTGCTATTTTCAATGCATCAAGCGGTGAGTACATTATTCTCACATCACCGCCCTCAGCCTTAACCTGCAGGAGGTCTTTCTTCGAGCCGGGGACTCTTAACATATCACCAAAAGAACAGAATATCACATCTTCTCTTGATGCAATTTCAATTGATTTATCAATAAGCTCAAGCGAAGTAACGCATACGGGACAGCCGGGACCATGAATCAGTCTTATGCTCTTTGGAAGCAGCTCATCAATTCCATACTTTACAATTGCATGGGTTTGCCCGCCGCAAACTTCCATAATATTCCAGCTCTTTGTTGTAATATTATGAATGAGCTCAGAATATCTCATTGAAGCGTCCTTATCCCTGTATTCATCAATGAATTTCATAATAAATTAGCCTTGCTTTTCTTCGCCTGTAAGTTCATCAAGCCCGTCAATTTCTCTCAGGTACTCAAACACCTTTGCTGCTTCGGCTTCATCAACTGTATTCAGCGCAAAGCCTACGTGAACAATTACATATTCACCAACTTTTGCTTCCGGTGTATATGCAAGGTTAACATCTTTTATTATTCCTCCAAAATTTACTTTGCCAATTTTCATAAGCTCACCGCCTGAATCATCAATACTCATTATTTTACCCGGAACCGCTAAGCACATAATTACTTTCTTTTATTTAATATAAGTCGAATACTTCATTTGGCCAAGTGATATTCCTCCATCACCTGAAGGAACCCTTTGTTGAGTGTAAACTTTAAATCCTTCTTCACTTAATCTATTGATTGCTCTTTCAAGCAGATATTTATTCAGAAAACAGCCGCCTGATAACGCAATTTTTTCAAAACCAACTTTCTTTGAAACCTGAACAATTACTTCAACAAGTGAATTATGGAATTTTGTTGAGATAATTCCTGATGAAATTTTATTATTAATATCATCAACTATTCCTTTTACAACATCATGCCAATTGAAAACTAAAGTACCGTCGTTTTGTTCATCTATTGAGAAACTAAAATACTCATTTGTTTTAACATCATCAGTGGCAAATTCCAATTCCATTGCAGCCTGCGCTTCAAAATTAGCGGTATTTTTTAACCCAATTATTGCCGAAACACCATCAAACAGCCTGCCTGCGCTTGAAGTTACGGGTGAATTCAGCTCTTTATCAAGCATTTGTTTTATCAGCTTTGCATCATTCATTTTAATAAGAGGAATATTGGTAAGTTCAAAAACTTTATCACCATAAATATCATAAAGCAGTGAAAATCCCGTTTTCCATACATCGTGGATCGCCTGCTCACCACCCGGCAAACGGAATGTCTTAAAATATCCTTTGCGGATGAAATCTTTTCCATTCGGAATAATAAACTCTCCTCCCCATATTGTTCCATCAGTTCCGTATCCTGTGCCATCCCACGATACTCCCAATACTTCACCTTCAAGCTCATTTTCAGCCATACATGAAAGTACATGAGCATAATGATGCTGTATTTTGTGCAAAGGTATAGCAAGTAATTCAGAGTATTTGGTTGATGTGTAATCAGGATGCATATCACATATAACTCGCTGTGGCTTCAATTCATAGAAACTTTCCAGGTCATTTATCACACGCTTAAAAGCGCTTATTGATTCAACATTTTCAAGGTCACCTATATGCTGAGAAATAAAAACATTACTCCCTTTATTTATGGCAATGGTATTTTTTAAATGCGGACCTGTTGCGAGTGTAGTATCAACAATTCCATTCATCACAAATGGAAGAGGCGCATAACCTCTTGCTCTTCTGATCATCATTTCATTATTACCGGCAAATCGCAATATAGAATCATCAACATGCCTTAATATTTTACGGTTATGGATAAGAAAATAATCCGCAATACCGCTTAATTTGTTGAATGCTTCTTCTTCTGAAATGCAAATAGGTTCTTCTGGAATATTTCCACTGGTAGCTACAATTGCCCAGTCAAGCTCCTTCATTAATATATGATGCAATGGCGAATACGGCAGCATTATCCCAAGATAAGGATTCCCTTTTGCACACTCATTTGATATTGCTGAATCGATATTTTTCTTTTTCTTTAGAAGAATAATTGGAGCTTCAACAGAATTTAATATTCTTTCTTCATTTTCATTTACTTCGCATTCCGCTTTAACCATGTTAATATCGGGAAACATCAACGCAAATGGTTTTTCACTTCTTTTCTTTCTTGTTCTCAGCATCATTACAGAAACATCATTTCCGGCATCGCATAATAACTGGTAACCGCCTATTCCTTTTAGCGCAATTATCCTGCCTTCTTTAATTAACTTGACGGTATCCTTGATAGCATCATTTTTTTCTGAAACAGGAATTTGTTTTGCATCAAGTAGAGTAACTTGCGGTCCGCATTTTGGGCATGCTGTTGGTTCAGCGTGAAATCTGCGGTCTGAAGGATCAGTATATTCAGCCCTGCAATTGTCACACATTTCAAACTCACCCATTGTTGTATTTCGCCTGTCATAAGGCAGATCTGCTATTATCGAAAATCTGGGACCGCAATTTGTACAGTTAGTGAACGGGTAAAGATAACGCCTGTTTTGAGAATCGAAAATTTCTTTGAGGCAGTCATTACATGTAGAAATATCCGGCAGAACAAGAGCTGTTTTGCTTCCCGCTTCAAGGCTTTCTCTTATTTCAAAATTTGTAAAACCCTCGGCATCAAGCCATGTGTGCTCAAAGCTTTGAATAAATGAATTTTTTGGTCTATCTTTATTTATTTTTTGAATAAATTTTTCAAGGGTTACTTTGGTCTGCTCTGCTTCTATGAAAACGCCTTGTGAAGAATTAATTATCCAGCCTTTTATGCCAAGCTCTTTGGCTAAGCGGTATATAAATGGACGAAACCCGACGCCCTGTACGACGCCTCTGATAATTATCTTAACTTTTTGTATCAATTTTACTTTAAATGCTGCTCTCTAAAAAATCACACCACTTATCTATTCCAAGACCCGTTGTGCATGATACTTCAAATACCTTTAGCTCAGGATTTATTTTCAATGCATTATGTTTTAATACTTCAATATTGCAGTTAACATATGGTAAAAGGTCGGTTTTATTTATTACCAGTACCTTTGAATTCATGAACATCTTTGGATATTTAAGCGGTTTATCATCGCCTTCGGTAACGCTTATTACAACAATTTTCATATCTTCACCAAGGTCGTACCCTGCCGGGCATACTAAGTTTCCAACATTTTCAATTATCAAAAGGTCAGTTTGAACAAGATCAAGACTCGTCATGGAATCCTTTACCAGGTTAGCTTCAAGATGACAGCCGCCGTTAGTGATTATCTGTACAACGGGAACATTGTAAGCAGAAACACTCTGCGCATCAAGATCTGTTTGCACGTCGCCTTCAACTACCGATATATTCACACTGCCGTTAAAATGCTCAATTGTCTTTTCAACCAGGCTTGTTTTCCCTGAGCCCGGTGAGCTTACTATATTTATTGTAAACACACCATTCTCTAAAAGTTCACTGCGTATTTCTGAAGCTATTATGTCATTCTTAGCCAGAACTTTTCTTTCAACTGTTATTATACTCATATCCTTTTATATAAATTTTTATGATTTATCTTCCAAAACAATTTCCGAAACAATCAGTTCTTCTCCTGAGAGCACTTCGGTATCGGTCTTTAAACATTCCGAGCACTCTCTTAAACCGTAGCTATTTGTAGTAATGCTTCCGCATGAATTGCATTTTAAGCTGAAGAGAATATTTTCAATTTTAAGCACTGAGTTTTGAATTTCTGTTCCCCAGGTTATCACTTCATATGAAAATTTAAGTGAATCCATTACAACTCCGCTGAACTCACCAACTTTAAGTAAAACCTCTTTAACATTCCTCAGCTCACCCTTGGGTACATTCAGCTTTATTGTTTCTATTATATTCTGCGCAAGTGAAAGCTCATGCATAAATTTTCTTTATATGTAATATTTAACCGAGTTAAAGATACTAATTACACAATTACTGCTTTTTCTTTTAAAAAGCTTATTTCTTCAAGTATCATTCTTGCAGCCTTAAGGCATGAAACTTCGACCTCAAAGGTCATTTCAGTACCTGAGCTAAAATTCTTTCCTTCTATTGCATAAACAACCAGGTTATCCGGAAGCATTCCGATATGTCTTGCAAGCTCTGTGGCTTCTGCAAGGCTGAAATTATGAGAAGAATAATGAAAATAATCCGATTTAAGCGGAACTTCGGAAGTATTTATTCTTGTTAATTTACCGGGGTTGTTTACAAATTGCGCGGCATCAACAATATAAACATTCTCATAGCCATTCCAGCTTTCGATCAATTCTGCTCCTTCACCACTTAGTTTTCTTATTTCAATAAGCTTCTCAAGCGGTGAACCGTTAATTGCATCCTGAATAAGATCACAAACAAATTTACCTGCTTTATCATCAGACCGGAACTCGTTTCCTATACCGGTTAAAAGTATATTCTTTTTCAATTTTTAAAACCATTCACATTCTAATATAAACATATAAAAATACATAAGACAGTTTACTCAGATAATAACCGGAAAATCAATTATTCCGTTCAATATTGAGTTTTAAAAAATGAGTTGCACATGATATGCACGGATCATAATTCCTGATGACCTGTTCGCACTTCCATATAAGTTCCTTTTCAGGCAGATTAATCAAAGTTGGAACAAAATTTCTGAGATCGTTCTCAATGGTTTTTTGGTTCTGCGATGTTGGCGGAACTATTTTCGCATCTTCTATCAAGCCTTCAGAATTTACCCTGTACCTGTGATAAATCATTCCTCTCGGCGCTTCTGTGCATGCGTATCCTGTAGCTTCAGATGGCTCTACCTCAACAGCAGGGCTATCCGGCATACGGTAATTTTCTATTATCCTTAATGCTTCTTCACAGGAATATATAGTTTCTATACTTCTCACTTGAATGCTCTTGAATGGATTAAAACACGTTTTGCCAAGTCCTACTTCTGATGCAATTTCTTTGCAAAGCGGTGTAAGCTTATCATAATTTAAGTTATACCGCGCTATGGGACCTACTAAATAATTATCACGTTCTCTTATCCTTGAGTGTAGCGCATGGGAATGTTCAACATGTTCTTCCCTGAAATGAAAATCATACTGCTCAGGCAAGATATCTATACCTTTGTTAGAAACTATCCTGCCTTCATTGAAAGGATATTCATTGGGGTGCACCAGAGATACACATTCATAGTCCTGGAAAAATTCAGGGAATTTGAAAGTGGCGGCAAATCTAGCTGTTTCTACGGCAGTATCACGCGCCCAGCAGAGTTCATCATACATGCTCATCAGTTCTTTACGGGTTGGGACTTTATAAAAACCACCAACTTTTACATTTATCGGATGGATTTCTCTTCCTCCAACAACATTCATTATATCATTGCCAACTTTTTTAAGTCTAAGCGCATTTTTAACTATTCCTGGGTGATCTTTCGCCATCCCCACAACATCATCATATCCCAAAAAATCAGGGGCATGAAGCATATACATATGCAA
>JANPBV010000132.1:0-10155 GCA_031430615.1 Ignavibacteria bacterium
GTTTTGATTCAAATTTTTCAAACAGTGTCAAAGCATCAGCGGTTGAGCCTGCAAATCCGGCTAACACTTTATTATTATAAATTTTCCTTACCTTTTTTGTGTTGTGTTTTAAAACGGTATTTGCAACAGTTACCTGTCCATCACTGCCCATTGCTGCTTTTCCATCTTTAATAAAAACAATTACTGTGGTACTTAAAATTTTTTTTTTCAATTACGCTCCTGGAATAGTTCTTTCAACTAATAAAATCATATATTTAGATAAATAATTCCTTAATGGTACAAATATTCAATAATAAAATAACTAGTTCAATATTATTTTTCTTCTTAATGATGCCTTAGGTATCTTCATGTTTTCCCTGTATTTGGAAACTGTCCTTCGCGCTAAATTAAAGCCATCATTACTCATAATATCTGCGATTTTATCATCACTTAGGGGTTTTGACTTATCTTCATTTTCTATCATTTCCCTTATCTTATCCATAAATATCTTGTTTGAAACATCTTCACCGCCCTGGGTTTTCATGCCGGTGGAAAAGAAATACTTAAGTTCAAATATACCGAAATCAGTTTGAACATATTTACCCCTTACTACTCTGCTTATAGTAGAAATATCCATACTAATTTCTTCGGCTATATCTTTTTCGAACATAGGCTTTAAATTTTCGCCATGTGATAGGAAAAATTCCTTCTGTCTATCAACAATTGCATTCATAACCTTAAGCATAGTTTCCCTGCGAGATTCAATTGCGTTGATAAACCATCTTGCAGATTCAACTTTATTCTTAAGGAACTCCTTTGTATCCTTCGGGGTTTTTTTATCTTTAAGCATTTCAAGATACTTTTTGCTTATCCTTATACCCGGGTTAGATTCACCTGTTAACTCAACAGTTAAATTCCCGTTACTTTCTTTAACAACAAAATCGGGATTAATATAATCGGCTGCAACATCCTGCTTTCCAGGCGCGGGGTTAAGCTTATGTATAATTTCAAATAACTCACTTATTTTCTCAAGGGGTACACTAAGTAATTTAGAAAGTTTTTCGAAATGCTTATGCCTGAACTCTTCAAAATATTCATTAATCATTTTTAGGCATAAAATCCTCTGGTTATCATCTAAGTCGTTTGCCGGATCATTTAATTGTATTGATAAACATTCCTGAAGGTTCCTTGCTGCTATTCCAACCGGGTCTAACTTTTGAACTATCTTTAAAACATGTTCAATATCTTTAATATCCGAATTAGTATGATACTTTTCATTAATATCTTCATGGATTTCATCAAGCGATAAACGTAAATAACCGTCATCTTCAAGATTTCCAAGGATCTCCTCAGCAATTACCAGTTGTTCATGCGATAATCCAAGTTTATAAACCTGTTCAAGCGGTGTTTCCCTGGCTTTGGATTGTTTGTTAATAAGGAACTCAGTTCTTTCTTCATCGCTGCCGGAAAAATCATTGCTTTTATAATCCCTGCTGCTGAAGTTATCACCCCAGTTTTCTGTATCGTAGTTATCATATTCACCGGTTTCCTGTTCCTGCTGTTTATCAGCATCAATTCCATCTTCAAGAACAGGGTTATCTTCAAGCTTTTTTTTTATCTCCTGCTCAAGCGCAATAGTAGGTATAGCAAGCAATAACTGAGCCTGGATAGCCTGCGGAGATAGTTTCTGCTGTAATATTTGTCCCTGTGAATTTTTTAACAAAATATTAAATTAATACTTTTTGCACTGACTTAGTCAGCGCATTCCAAAAAAAATTAATTTTTAATTTTGAATCTTTTACCCGGTAATTGCTCAATGCAGTTTTTAAACTCAAGATTAAGCAAAGTGACCAACGAATCTGATATATTCAATCCCGATTTCTCTGAGATTGCATCAATATGAAGCGGCTCTATAGTCATTAAAAAAGCGTCATATATAAGCTTTTCATTCCCTGATAGTTCGGGGGTTACCATAAGTTCATTTTCCGGGTGTCCATTTAGCCCGATTTTAATTCCTACCAGCTTATTACTTATTTCAACGAGTACATCATCTATATTTTCTACCAGCTTAGCCTGTCCATTTTTTATTAATGCATTTGTTCCATGGCTTACCTTTGATGTAATATAACCAGGGATAGCGAACACTTCTCTTGATTGATCAAGCGCTGTTCTTGCTGTGATAAGCGCGCCGCCATCTACATCACTTTCAATTACAATAGTACCAAATGATAAACCGCTTATTATCCTGTTCCTCTTAGGGAAATTAACCGCATCAGGAAATGCTGAAATATCATACTCGGATATCAATATTCCTTTTTCAATCATTTCTTCATACAGCTTTTTATTCTCCGGCGGGTAGATAACATCAACACCGCATCCAAAAACCGCAGAAGTTATGCCAATTGCATTCTTATTTGCCAGTACAGCTTTATGCGCAACAGTATCTACTCCCCTTGCAAAACCGCTTATCACTGAAATTCCCGCAGAGGAGAGTTCACCTGCAAATTTTTCGGACATTTTTTTACCATAATCGCTTGGCTTCCTTGTCCCTACAATACCAATTGAATTAACAAGATTATTCTCATCATACTTACCTCTTACATAAAGTATCAGCGGCGGATCATAAATTCTTTTGAGTAGATCCGGGTAGTTGTCATCAGTAATTGATAATATTTTAATATCAAGTTTTTCTGCTTTATTTAATAGTTCCTCAAAATTATTTTCAAACTCAGTATGAGCTTTAGCTGAATCAATAATAGAAATAGCAGTCTTACTGCTGATATTTTCAACTTCAGTGAGGTCATTCAAATTGGCATTAAAAACATTCTCAGCTGAACCGAATTTATCGAGCAGCCTTTTTATCCTTACTGTGCCTAAGCCATCAATTTTAGTAAGAAAATATAAGTGTTTAAGATCTTTCATTTATTAATTTAAAGCATTTAAAAAAAAATAGATAAGAGAAATTATCATGTTAATTATAGTATGTATAAAAATAAAGCTATCTTCTCATTTTAGGATCAAATGCATCCCTTAAACCATCACCAATAAGGTTAACAGCAAATACCGTTATCATAATTGCGAGTGATGGATACAGGGCTAAACCATAATTTGTACCTGCGACAATATATTTGTACCCGTCAAATACCATTTGCCCCCAGCTTGCAGTTGGCGGCTGTACGCCAAGCCCAAGGAAACTTAAGCTTGCCTCAAAGATAATTGATGTTGCAAGACCTGCTGTACCTGTTACAATAATAGGACCGATTGTATTAGGCAAAATATGCCTGAATATAATTCTTGTGGGTCTGTAGCCTAAAGCGCGTGTTGCTTCAACATATTCAGTTTCACGGAGTGAAAAGAACTGTCCCCTTACGATCCTGGCGATATCGACCCAGCCTGTTAAACCAATAGCAACAAATGACTGCCAGAAACCTTTACCCAGTACAACAGAAAGCGCAATGATAAATAATATTGAAGGAAATGACCATACAACATTAATAAACCACATAATGACAGCGTCAGTTTTTCCCCGGAAATACCCTGCAAGCGCTCCAAGAAATACCCCGATAAAAATTGCTATGCTCTCAGAAATTACACCAACAGATAAACTGATACGGCTTCCGTATATTAGACGGCTCAAAATATCACGTCCATACCTATCGGTACCAAGTTGATATTTAGGTTCGATATGCCATTTGGATTCATCACTGCTTATAAGCTCAGATTTAGAAATAGATTTATCTAAACCGCTGTAATCAAGATAAAACACTGAATCTTTTGAAATATTAATAATTTTTTTTATTGGTATGAAATCGGAACCATCAAGCGCCTTTTTTACAATAACGTTACCAACAAACCCAGAAGGTTTTGTGGCATATTCAAGAGTCTGGTCGTTCGGGTCATTTGGAGCTATTATTCCGGCAGTAAGAGCAACTAATATTAATAAAGAGAGGGTTATTAAACCTGCCATTGCCAATTTATTACGTTTAAATCTTATCCAGGAATAATACCAAAGACTATGCGAAGCCTTCTGTTTCTCGGCTTCGGTAAAGTTATCTTTATCCGTAAAATATTCATTTTCCTGCATAATTTTGCTAAATATACCGATATTTCATTAGATATTCAAAACATTTCGATAAAATACGGTATTATTTATGAATAGTTGAAATTATTTTAATGAGACCTGTGTTACTATAATTGGCAGACTGTGGGACTGTAACATAAAGCTGCTTACCTAGACTGCCTCCTGGTAAGCAGCGTACGAAATCTCGAATCATGCAGATTTCCTCCTGTATTGTTTTCTCCTTTAGGAACCCGCAGTTTGCCGATTTTTTTCATGTTAAACCCGAAAGTTTTTCATAAACTTTCGGGTTTTTAAATAATTCTGAACGAAGTGAAGAACCAGTAAACACTATTTTGAAGAAATCTGTTCTTTTAAAAAAAGAAAACTTTTAATAAATATCTTTTTTGAGAAATTAAGTTCTGCTTAAAATATTGATTGGATCCTTCCTTCCTCCCACTGCGTGGGATTAAGGCATGGCGCTTCGCTCAGGATTAATAAATATATTTTCCTGACCACGCAGCGATTATCTCTCCAACGTAAACCGCATCTTCTTTCTTCAACATTAAATGATCGATATCATCAAGTGATATAAAGCTCTTTGGCTGGTTTGCTCTTTTGAATAACATTTCAGCATTTGTAATATCAGAATATGTATCAACAGTTGAGTGCATGATAAGATATGGCAAATGAATACTCTTTTGCAGATTACTTAGATTATAGCTTTCAATATCAGCAAAGAATTGCGGTTTGAAATTGAATTTCACTCCGCCTATTTCAGTCTCAGAAATACCGCTTTTAATACAACGGGCTTTTGTTCTCTTTAATTTAACAGATAGATATGCGGGCTCTTCAGGTGATGCAATTGTGACAATGGTTTTTACAGATGGAATATCAGGAGAGGCAAAAAGTACGGCGCTGCCGCCTAATGAATGACCAATTAACAATTTTGGCGACTCATAATTTTCTTCAAGATATTTTGCGGCGGCAAGGACATCTTCTATCTGTGTAGTGAAATTTGAATCCGGGAAACTGCCATCGCTCTCACCAATACCGGTCATATCAAATCTGAAGACTGCAATACCATGTTTGGTGAGAGCAGAGTTGATATTTGCAATGGCTTTATGCTCCATAGAACATGTAAAACAGTGGGCATATATAGCGTATGCAGAGATATTTCCGTCATCCGGGGTATCAAGCTTCCCCGCTAAACTTATTCCTCTTTTGTTCAGGAATCTGAATTCTTTTGTAATCATCCGGTAAAAATAAGAATTATAATCAAACTATGTTAAGAATATTTAATTCGCATCAAAATACGTCTAAATACACGTAAAGGCCTTGCCGTAGGCGCCATGACAGAGCCGGGCAAGGGCAAGCGCTAATACACAAAGATGATTGAGGCAAAAAAATAATTTCCGGTAATATCTAATTAAAAAATTATGTGTCTTGACAAAAGCCCTGACACCACTTTAAAACTTTGATTGACTTTTTATTCCTTTCCTTATAATACAATCTTGTCTTGCATCTGTATCCTGTTGTTTCTGGAAATAAGACTTTCAGGGATTCGGAGAATTTTTTACTAATTACAGTTGGTTTATCTGAATAATTAAAATGTTTTTCCATAGTTTTGGATGAGCCAAGTTCTTTATCTATGAATCCTTTTTCTGCAAGATACATAGCTGTTGCATTTAAACATTTTTCATCACCATACCAAAGTAACTTTGCACCGATTATAATTTCGTCATCATAAAATTTTTTGCCGGTAAAGTGTGACATGAATTCCTCTAAATTGCATGATAAAAGCTTATATACTACAAGCAGCTCATATAATTCCCTGCATTGACGTTTAAAACAATACCAGTATATTTTTCTATTCATAACTTAACAAACTTAATGTAATTTCGCCCTTTGTTTGTGTTTCCAGACTTTGTTTCCTTAGTGCTCTTGGCTTCTAAGTGGTAAAGGCTTTATGGATCCTTCACTACGTTCAGGATGACAATTACAATTTTTTAATCAACTTCTTCATATCAACCGGCAGGTCGCTCTCGAATCTAATTGGTTTACCTGTTATGGGATGTGTGAAGCCTAATACCTTTGCATGCAATGCCTGTCTTGGCATAAGCTCAAGCAGATTGTTGATGCGCGCCTTTATGTTTGATGATAATTGTACACCATGCGGAGTCGTGCCGTCATAATCTAAGTCCCCAAAAACAGGGTGACCCATTGAATGCAGATGAACCCTAATTTGATGAGTTCTGCCTGTGTGAAGCCTAAGTTTAACGAGCGATGTAAAATCATATTCCTTTATTACTTCATAATCTGTGATAGCATTCTTGCCGCCTTCGATTATCGCGACCTTCTTGCGGTCTTTCGGATTCCGACCAAGAGGTTTTTCTATTCTGCCTTTCTTAATTTTAAAGTGCCCCCAGACAATTGCCTGGTACTCGCGCTCAATATCATGCTTGCTGAATAATTTAGAGAGCTTCCTCTGGGTTTCTTCATCCTTTGCAACTACCATTATGCCCGATGTATGTTTATCAAGTCTGTGGACAATACCCGCGCGCTCATCGCCGCCATCATCTTCATCACCGTTTAACCTTGGAAGCTTATCAGACAATTCACCCATGTAAAACATAAGCGCATTAACCAGCGTACCTGAATAATTTTTGTATGCAGGATGTGTTACCATTCCCGCCGGCTTGTTAACTATCATCAGGTAATTATCCTCATACATAATATCCAATGGAATATTCTCCGGCTTCACGTCTTCTTTATCGGGTAAATATGGAAGGATTATTTCGATGGAATCATTTGGCTGAACAACGTAATTGGCTTTTATCTTTTTGCCATTCACTTCAACACAACCTTCTGTCATAGCATTTTTAATTTTTGTACGGGAAGAATTTTCAATGTGATTAGCGAGGTATTTATCAATTCTTAGTTTTGATTGACCCGCAGGGACCTCGATCAGCATTTTCCGTTGTATCTTCAAATTTGAAACTTTCTGTTAAAGAGTTTTTAAAATACCGGGTGTTGTTTTGAATCATATGTAATGCTCAGATCTTTGGCGCTGTCAGGTCTTCCGGGTGAGCCTGAATAGAATTTTCTTCAAGTACTATCTTATCCGGCTCTATAGGGTACTCGCCATCTACAGGCGGTGATACTTGTGTACTATCTATGGGTGCTGCAGGATCAAGAGTCTTGAATATCCTGTTATGGAAGATAAGGATTATGATAAATCCTGCTGAAACCGATGCATCTGCGATATTCCATATTGGCCAGGTAGTATAAGTTCGCCCTAGTATCGTGAAATCCCAGAACTCCACCTGCATAAAATCAACTACCTTACCATTGAAGAGCGGCGCATAGTGAAATATCATTCCATAAAAAGTTCTGTCAATAAGGTTGCCAACAGCGCCGGCAAGTATTAACGCAAGCGAGAGCCTGATGAGCAAGCCATCTTTTCGATGCTTATAGATATAGAACAGTATAAAGAGCGATGCCAAAATTGTGAATAGCGTTAAGAACATCTTCGGACCAACATCGATACCGAAAGCCATTCCCGGGTTTTCTATGAATGTAAGTCTGACAAGATCACCGATAAGCGGTTTTGATGAACCATAAGGCATACCCTGAAAATTAATGCCGAGTGACTCTATCTTAATTCCTTTTATCATCAGTTTGGTTAACTGATCAAAGAATACAACTATAAGCGAAATAAATAATACTCTCAAATTTTTTTTATTATACTTTTATATTTTGTTGTTGGTGAAAACCTTTCTTCGTTTCACTCAGCAAGGCATAGCACCAACAACGGGGGTGATGTTAAAATTATTTCCCATTTGTCCGTGCCACGACTGCCCAAGCAGTTTAGCCACCAACAAACCATGAGGTGTGAGGCTCAACTCGATAAACTTTGTTTACAGTTTATACAATGTGAAGTAATAGGCACAGCTTCAAGCCTGGCTTTGTTAATTGGCTTACCGCAAGTTATACACAAGCCGTATGTTTTCTTTGCAATTCTCTCAAGCGCATTTTCAAGATAGAAGAGATGCTTCTCATCCCTTTGAACGAGCATGAAAGCCTTTTCGCGCTCCATTTCGTCACTGCCCTGCTCTGCCATATGCATGCTGAAAGTTGAATTATCACCAACGTAATCGCCTGTGTTCTCATCAACAATAGACTCACGCAGCTTCCTTGCATTTTCGAGTATCTCATCCTTTTGTTCAATTACAAGTTCTCTGAAAAACTTCAGGTCTTTATCATTCAAGTATGTTTTACTGTAAGCTTTCCCGTTAGAAACAGCCATAGATTTATCAGTCTTTGTTTTGGCAGATACACTACTAACAACTTTCTTAGTTTTTGAAGTTCCTTTTGCTCCTTTCAGGGTTTTCTTAACCGTGGCTTTTGTTGTTTTGGGCTTACTGCTTTTAGTTTTAGCGCCGGTTTTTTTCGCACTTTTGACTGCTTTGGTTTTCTTTTTTGTTTTTGCAGTACTTACGGCCATAATGTGTTCCTCTGGTTAATTGTTTATACTCTCCTGTTAGGTACAGGATAAGTTATGTTTTATTTATTAAATTTTTTCTATAGATACTTTACAGTTTCTGCCATTGATGTTAATTTCCTCATAACCGTTTATCTTATCATCATTAGCTGTTTCAAGCTCAGATGCCATTGTTTGGTCTGATATGTATTTCTTCTGCGAAGATATAATTCCCGAGAGCTCTTTATCGGCATGATAATTTATTTTTATCCTGTCATTAACATCCATGTTTCTATCCTTGCGGATATTCTGCACCTTGCTAACAAACTCACGGGCAATGCCCTCGTTTACCAATGCTTCATCAAGCGTTGTATCAAGAGCAATGGTCAGGTTATCCTGTGACTCAATCACCCAGCCTTCGATGTTCTCAGTCTGTATGAGCAGGTCATCAATGGTGAAATCATAACCTCCGTAAGAAGTTTTTCCTTCTGCAATAGCCTGGTTTATATTTTCCTGGGGAAGCTCAATTGCCATTTGCTGAACTTTTTTTACTTCCTTGCCAAATTTGGGTCCCGCGACTTTAAAGTTAAGCTTAGCGCTTCGCCTGATTAAACTGCTTTCTTTATCAATAAACTTAAGCTCTTTAATATTTATTTCCTCAAGGATAATACCCTTCATTGATTCTATCGCTTCACGCTCGGTATCATCGGTTATAGCAATTAATATCTGCTTAAGCGGCTGGCGTGTCTTTAAGTCATTTTTTACACGCATAAACCTTGCCAGTGAAACAATACGTTTGGCGAGATCCATATTATAGTTAAGCTCCGCGTCAATCTTATCCTCGCCGGGTGCAATATAACTTAAATGAACCGATTCTTCACCTGTTAAGTTTCGGTAAAGTTCCTCGGTCATAAATGGCGCAATTGGCGAGATTAGCTTCAACAGCTCAGTAATTACCTCATAGAGCGTTTGATATGCAGCAAGTTTATCCTGCTTGCTCTCAGGCTGGCGGAAGCGTTTCCTGTTACGGCGCACGTACCAGTTAGATAGGTCATCAATTGCGAAATCACTTAATGTTCTTGCCGCCTTTGTTATCTGGTAGCCATCCATTAAATCTATATAAAGCATCTTGGTCTTTTCGAATGCGGATATTATCCACCTGTCAATTTCAGGTCTGTTACTTACGGGAACAATGTTCTTCGTAAGGTCATCCTTAGTGACACCAAGCAGGTTGCAGTACAGCACAAAGAACCTGTATGTATTAATTAATGTATCAAAGAATTTATTCCTCACCTCAACCATATCATCTTCGCTAAACATCTTTGGGCGCCATGGAGGTGATGAGCTTATTAAATACCAGCGCAGAATATCAGCGCCGTACTTATCCATTACATCAAATGGGTTAACAACATTTCCAACATGCTTAGACATCTTCCTGCCGTCAACATCAAGTATCAGATCGTTTACTATTAGAGTCTTATACGCTATATCATTAAAAATAAATGTACCAAAAGCGTGCAGTGAGTAAAACCAACCTCTTGTCTGGTCAACACCCTCGGCGATAAAATCAGCGGGATAGTTTTTCTCGAACAATTCCTTATTTTCAAACGGGTAGTGATGCTGGGCAAAAGGCATC
>JANPBV010000133.1:0-2017 GCA_031430615.1 Ignavibacteria bacterium
AAATGAATAACCTTTAATAAGTTTGGCATCATAATTTGGCATTACCGGAGGAACCATTCCATAAATAGCAGGATCTGTTGCTGAGCCCTGCATAACATACTTTAGTATTTTTTCTCTATCAATTGCATAATTAAAAGCCTGTCTTACTTTTACATCAGAAAATGTTTTACTGGTATTTAAAAAACCATAATACTGAGTTGATAGAGATGTTTTCCTCTGCACAATAAATTTAGAATATTCCGGTGTTAAAGTTTTATCATCATTAATTATCGTTTTAAAGAGTTCATTCGGTATCCTGTATGAATCATCTATTGTGCCATTTCTGAATTCAAGTAATTGCTGGGAAAGATCTTTGATAAATCTGAATTTTACACC
Source organism: Ignavibacteria bacterium (assembly GCA_031430615.1). Classification (GTDB taxonomy): domain Bacteria; phylum Bacteroidota; class Ignavibacteria; order Tepidaquicellales; family OLB5; genus OLB5. Next base: position 376 of record JANPBV010000133.1, read on the forward strand.
TTCAAGATAAGGTATTTGATTTCCAAATTCATCTTTATCCCAGTAATTTGGATTCTTTTTCATAGTAATTTCAAGGTCAGGTGTCCAGCTCTTGAATACAAATGGTCCCGTGCCTACAGGATTCTGGAAGAAATCTTTGCCATATTTTTCAACCGCTTCTTTCGGGATAATATAAGCGAACCCAAGGCACATATAATAAATAAACGGTGAAAAAGGTTTTGTAAGTTTTATCTGGAAAGTAGTATCGTTAATTACTTTGTATCCGCTTACATCAGTTAATCTTGGTGTACGGTTTTCTGATGTAGCCTTAGTAATTTCTTCATTAAATTCCTTTGCGCCTTCCACATAATTCTTATAAAAATCAAAACCAAGACTGCCTGTTCTGGGATCAAGAACCCGATTGAAAGAATATTTTACATCCTCAGCAGTAAATTTCCTTCCCTTACCACCCGGGAAACAAGCATTATCCTGAAATACAACATCATTTCTTAAATGAAAAGTATATGTCATTGCATCGGGGGTTATATCCCAGCTTTTTGCCAGCATGGGTTTTAGCTGAAGATTTGTATCAAGATCAATTAATAAATCATATATTTGATGTGAAACATGATGCGAAACTACATCGTTTATTCCAACCGGATCAAGACTTCTTATGTTTTCAGATTCATTGGAAACAAAAATTCCACCGCCTTTGATTCCACCTTTTAGATTAACTAAATTATCAACACCTGACTTTTTACCGCAGCTAATAGCAAATACTGCCATTAATAGTATTAAAATTGAGGCTTTAATGGATTGAAGTAATTTCATAATATTGTAAATTTAATTTTGGGTGGAATTACAATTAAAAAATAAGCCGGATAAAAATATCCGGCGGATTTTTATACTTTTTTAACCTAAGTAGGTTTTTAATTGCTTGCTTTTGGAAGCATGTTTAAGCCTTCTTATGGCTTTTTCCTTTATCTGTCTTACTCTTTCACGGGTAAGTTTGAATTTTTCACCAATTTCTTCAAGGGTTAATGGATTTTCCTGATCTAATCCGTAATAAAGCTTTAAAACATCACGCTCTCTTGGACTCAGAGTATTTAAAGCTCTTTGAATTTCTATTTTTAATGATTCATTGATAAGTTTATGGTCAGGCAAAGGCTGGTTTTGATTCGGCATAATATCAACAAGCCTGCTGTCTTCACCATGAACAAAAGGAGCATCAATAGATAGATGTCTTCCTGAAATTTTCAATGTATCTGATACTTCATACAATGACATATCAAGCTGCTCAGCAAGTTCATCAGCGCTTGGTTCTCTTTCAAATGCCTGCTCAAGCTGAGAGTATGCTTTACCTATCTTGTTTAAAGCTCCGACCCTGTTTAATGGCAGCCTTACTATACGTGATTGTTCAGCTAAAGCCTGCAATATTGATTGTCTTATCCACCAAACTGCATAAGATATAAACTTAAAACCCCTGGTTTCATCAAACCTTTTAGCGGCTTTAATAAGTCCAAGGTTGCCTTCATTAATAAGATCACCAAGAGAAAGTCCCTGGTTCTGGTATTGTTTTGCAACACTTACAACAAATCTTAAGTTAGCTTTGGTAAGCTTTTCAAGTGCTTTCTGCTTTTCCTTTTCGTCGCCGTATTTAATT
>JANPBV010000134.1:0-18722 GCA_031430615.1 Ignavibacteria bacterium
ATATACCCTGTAAGCAGGCGATTTATGGATCCCATGCAATCTTTTCTGGTCATAATACTATACTCAGTATCACCTTTAAATCTATATTATTCACAGGAAGTCCGTATGTCAGCAATGAACCTATTTCTTAACATAGGTTCCGTATATTTTCTGTTTAAATTATGTGATACTAAACATGATTATCACAGGATATTCAAAGACAGTTTCTCAATTCTATACATGGTCTTCACAACGGCTGCCATATATACACATTATTTTTCCTTCTTTATCCTTGCTGCAGAAGTAATCTATATTATATCAGTTAACAGGAAAGAAGTAAAGCAAATAATATCATATTTGTATATTTATGTTGGAATGCTTTTGATTTATCTTATTTGGATACCTGAATTGATATCACATATGACGAGGGGCCAGTCATGGCGCACTACGCAATCATTAATACAGGTAATGATTGAATATGTGTATTTTGCAAGAGATCTAAACCTGGGATTATATTACTACTATACCGATTATGATATGGTAAGATATGTTACATATTTTATTGGATTCATGCTAATTGTTGCTTTAACGGGAATCGTTATAAATAAATTGAAATCGAATAATAATTCAATATTCTTAATCCTTTTGGTGTTTTTTGTACCTTTAATTTTAGCAGGAATTATATCAATTAGGCAAAAAATTGAATTTTACAGATACCTAAGCATCCTTGTGCCATATATTTCAATGATAGTTGTATATGGACTCTTTAAATGGAAGTATAAAGCTATTTCATACGTATTACTTGCAGCATATATGGGTATAAATATATATGGAATGAATATTCATTACTCTTTTAACTTCAAAAATGATGATTACAGAGAGTTGATCGGGCAGATTGACAGGGATTATAAAGATGGGGATAAAATATACGTTGAACCGCACTATTATGGCTGGGCAATTGATTATTATAAAAAGCAGGAATCGCTGCAAATCCCCAAAACAGCATTTGTCAGGTATGGGTGGAATGAGATATTAGACTCTCTATCAATTCAAAAGCCACAAAGATTCTGGATAGTGCTGGATTATGGAGTAACAGATACAACTCAATATCATTCATACATAAATGACCTAACCTTAAAATACAAATTAGATTATAAAATGACCTATTACCTTGCTCCTGAAAAAGTTGAGTTATACAGGTTTAAATAATATAGTATAAAAAAAGTCCATCCCGAGTTCTCGGGACGGACTTTTAAATTATTAATTCAGGAATTACACTTCAACAGCTTCCTTTTCTTTAACTTCAACGTTTGAATTAATGCTTCCATTTGAAATTGTATTAGCAGGTTTAACTTTGCTCATATCAATTTCAATTGCATTTGAATTCATGCTGCCGTTGTTGTTATATTTTCCGGTTCCCTGTTTCTTGTGAATTGCATCTATCTTTTCCTGTAACTCGTATTGCTTTCTTATCTTATCTTCAAATTCCTTCATCTTATCTTCAACAGTCATAACTTTCTTTTCCTTAACAACCATATCTTCCCTGTAACGTTTCAGGAAGTAATGTATTGTTTCAACACGTATCTTAATTGAGCCTGTAGGTTTATTCTCATCAATATCCTTAAATGAGAAGTATGGCGTTCCGCTATCGGAAACGATCTCTTCAATTACAGTGTATATCGGGGCATCATGTCCGCATTTGAATGATGAAAGCTCCAGCGCAACCAGATTTGGATGGCGTGCAGTATATTTAGCTGCCCAGACCTTTCTTGTAGTGTTTTCGCTGTATGAATTCTTCCATACATCACCTACATCCATAGCTCCTTTTATGATACCTGCTTTTACTTCATCACCAAAGAGGCGTTCAAGGATATCATCATCGGTTGGAAGTGCATCCTGATTGAAAACAGGGTAGCCAAGCTTTTGGAATTCCTCGAGTATCTCATGGTTCAAACCCGGATCATTGTGATATGGCCTTGCAAGAACTACGATACCTACTTTGTTATCTATTTCAAGCTGGTCAAGTGCTTCACGTGCTTTCTTTCTCATATTATTCGTATACTTATCTAGAGCCTTATAAGCCTCCTCAGTTGCCTTATCACTTTCTTCTCTGCTCAATCCCAATTTCGGACCCCATTCATCAAACATTTGCTTTGCGCAAAGTTTGGGCTCGGTCATATATAAATATGTGTTTATATATTCTATGCCTGCTTCTTTGAACATATCGCTTTCTTTGATAAAAGCTGCTTTTGCAGCCTCTGATGTTGCTGTTACTGTTGGACATGCATGATGCTGCTGCGCATAAATAAAGTCAGATGGTATAGTATCCACAAGCGGAAGAAAAATATAATCTATTTTCTTCTTTTTATGAACCTTATACATCAGGTTGTGAATATGCGGAATACCTATTTTTGAAGGGAAACACGGGTCAATTGAACCGCGTTTTGCGCCTTCTTTATATAATTCTTCGCTGGTATATTCAGAAAACACAATGTTTCCCGGGTTAATACCAACTGCTTCAAAGTATCCTGTAAAAAACGGTGTGTGCGCATACATATTAAGTATACGGGGAATTGCAATAACTACTTTACCCCTGTTTTTCATTAGCTCAACACGTTTATCGAATTCTGCCTTAGCCTTTTTATCGAACTTCATTTTAAGTTCTTCCATTTTAGAAAGTACCGGAATTTCATCCTTTACTATCTTTGGCTCCTGAGATCTCCATACTTCAACTGCAGCATATTCAACAAGGTTTGGTGTGATATCTTTTATAGCATCCAAACCCTTTTTGATATCCTTCATTGAGCTAAGATCTTCAACAGTTCCTTTTTCGCATGTCGCAATTATTAAACGCTGTGTGCCTGCAACAATTGGGATCTTTGAATTAGGATTTACTATCTGATCTTTAGGGAACTCAATTGAGAGATCTTTAACAAATGGAATTGCTTTTTCTTCTGTGGCAACATCAATAAATGTTCTTAAACATTTATTCTTGCAGAAATAGCACCTTGTTTTTTCATCTCTCGAGGTCTTAAATACGATCTTTGCAACCTTATCAAGCCCTATGAAATCTGTTCTCTTTCCGTTCTTATATAGCCTTGCAGCTTCAAGTCCGCAGCCAATAGCACCTGCTTCACCGGTGTGTTTATGAACAAAAACATTTGCCTCATTACCACTTCCAATAAATCTTTCTGTAATAAAATCGACTTGTGTTTTAACCGCAGCAAGATTATGCTGTGTACCGCCCTGGAGAACAAAATTCTCTCCAAGTTTTGCGAGGTTTGGAATTTGCGAAACATAAAGCCAGATATTCTTAGGCAGTACGTTTGCAAGTCCAGCCATTATTTCTTCAGGCTTCCATCCCTGGCGCTGGAAATCAACTATATCAGACTGCATAAACACCGCGCATCCGTAACCAAAGGTAGGATACTGCTTGGCTGAAAATGCTATATCAGCAAAATCTTCAACCGCATAACCAAACCCCTGTGCTGTTGACTGCAGGAAGTACCCGTTTCCGGCTGAGCATTGCGTGTTCAGCTTAAAATCAGTTACGCGTCCCTGATCTAAAATAATTAATTTTATATCCTGTCCGCCCACATCAACAATAACATCAGTATCAGGGTAGAAGTGAACTGCAGCTTCAGTATGTGCAACTGTTTCAACTAAAGCTACATCACCATGCAGTACTTCTCTCAAAATATCCTTTGCATAGCCTGTTGTGCCGATTCCAAGAATCTCGAGAGTAGCTCCCTGTTCTTCGACCTGGTCACGAAGCTTTTGCAGTATTTCAACTGTATCTTCTATCGGGTTTCCTTTGGAGAGCTGGTACGATTTTACCAGTACCTGCTTATCCATCGAAATTAACGCGGCTTTTGTAGATGTTGAACCGCCATCAAGTCCGATAAAGCCCTGTACAACTTCACCCGGTTTAAAAGTTGCCGCTATGAATTTAGGTACTTTGTATTTTTCTTTAAAAATATCAAGCTCAGCTTCGTTCTTATACAGACCGCCGCCACCTGATAATTTCATCAGTTTTTTCTTTTCTTCAGCTCTGCCAACATTGATGTAATACTCAAGGTCAGTATACCCTTTATACATTCCAATTTCAGGTTCTTCTTCCTTGCCGTATTCTATTGCGCCTATTGCCGCAAAGTACTGAGCGTTTTCAGGTACCCTGATTAGATCTTCGATAGGTACATTTTTATCATATGGAACATTTCTTTCATCCCACATCTTAGGTATATTAGCTCTCCAGCAATCCATCATGCCTTTGATATAACAGTTTGGACCGCCCAAGAGTAATACTTCAGGTCTTAAAGTATGTCCGCGTGTTAATACCGAAAGGTTCTGCTGAATTATGGATTCAAATAGACTTGCCATAAGCTCATCAGCAGGAACGCCGGATTTCTGCAGACCATTAATATCGGTTTCAGCAAATACACCGCATTTACCTGCAACAGGGTGCAGCTTTATTCCGTTGTAACCCATGTTACAAAGCTCAGCAGCGGGAATTTTCAGTTTAGCGTTAATTTTATCGATAACCGCGCCTGTACCGCCTGCGCATTTATCGTTCATTGAAGGAATCTTTTTCTTTTTACCTGTTTCAGGATCTTCTTTGAAAACAATTATCTTGGCATCCTGTCCGCCAAGCTCAATAACAGAAAGTGTCTTTGGGTAGAATTTCTCTACCGCTAATGATACTGCATTTACTTCCTGCACGAACTTTGCTCCGAGGAAACGTCCGATATTGCTTCCGCCTGAACCGGTTATAAAACAACGGGCACCTTCAAAGGCATCCTTGCCCACTGATTCTTCCAAAGCTTTTAAAAGCTCTAATGATTTCTCAGGCTGCCTGGTATCGTGGCGCTGGTAATCTGACCATAATATTTTATCGTTATCAATATCCATTACAACTGCCTTAACTGTGGTCGAGCCTACATCAAATCCTATATATAGAGGACTTTTATTTTTCATTTATTATCTCCTTTAAAAATTCATAACAACAGCTTTTATCCCGAGTGCTCGGGATTGAACCGACATCAAAACCGATGAAGAATGGCGATTTACCTGCCTTATTTGGTTGATTTGTCATATTTAATTTAGATTTTTCTAATTAAAAATAGTTTAAGCGTTAACGGTTTCTTCTTTAATATTAGCTGTAACGGATTTTATTCCGTCTTTTTTCATTTTCTCAGATACATCAAGTACAAAGTTAGCGGCAATACCGATAACACCTTTCCTGTGACCAACATGATAGAACGGCCTCTGGAGGTAATCATTTGCAGCAACGTATGCTTTGATCTCTTCAATTGTATAACCTGTTTCATCTATACATTTTTTGAACTCAAGCTTTGCTTTAGCTTTTGCTTCACCAAGAGCCATCTGCACTCTTGAGTGAGCGTTAACATCCCCTTCGCCTGAAGTTTCAATCGGGATAAATATCATATCCTTAAACATTGATGTAACTGCTGACTGAACGCCATCTGACTGCGTTGAAGGCATGCATCCGAATGGTTTAAGTGAAAGCACCATATGGCAAAGATCTTTATTTACATAGTAAATGTTCTTTGCTATTTCCAAATGACCTTCTCCGCCTTCAACCCTTGAATTGTAGAACGGGTGGCCCAGTCTCTGCATTTCAAGCTGGCTTGCAAGCTCATGCGGCATACCATTGAATACGTCTCTTATCCTGTTATACTCGCGGTCAAATACTTTTTCCGCAATTGATAAAACGGTAACTGTTTTTTTGTAATCTTTCAGATTCTTTAACTTCTTAAGTACCTGGAAGGTTGTCGGAGCTTCTTCGCCTTCTTTAATGCCTTTTCTGTCATGATACATATTCTTAGCCTGGTGAAGCATGTAAAGTATCCATGTTGCTATTGGCTCTATAAGTAACTGTGCGCCTTCTCTTTCAAGGAAGGGGAACATGTTAAAGTTTCCATCACCCTCGGTTGTCTGCGCCCAGAATTCACCTGTAACTTTACAGATAGGTTTAACCCTGGTTCTATCTACTTTTATTTCGTTGAATTTATTGCGGATATCTTTAAGTGTTTCAACATAATAATCGCTCATAACCTGGTCAACAAACCTCTGAATATAGTTTGAGCCTGGTACTTTATTTAAAAATGCGCCCATCTTGCTGTTGAAATCAAAATATCTTTTAGTTTTCATTCTCTCATACATCATATCCATACATTCAGCAAGAACTTTATCAGTTTCACCTGCATTAACTTCAAATGGCCTTATCTGGTAAGCAACATCATTGATGATATCACCGATATTTATTGCATTTAGTATTCCTAAGAAGAAGTCGAGGTTCATTTCCAAACCGGCTTCCATTTCATCCTGCTCTAAACCACCGGTCTGCTGGAATATCAGAACTCTGAAGCCATCAAAGCCTGAATTGCGAAGTGCAAGGCGGTATTCAGCTTCATACATACCAAAACGGCATGGTCCGCATGCGCCTGCTGTAAAGAATACATATTCATTTATTATCTGTTCTTTTGTCATACCTGATTTTTCAAGCTCCTGCAGGTATTGAACTAAGTTACCTACGGTAAAATAAGTCGGATTGCACTGCCCGTTATTACCGTACTCTTTACCTAACTGGAAGGCTTTTTTATCGGGGGTAGGGATCTCGCTGGCTTTGTAGCCTAATCCCTGTAAAACACCTTTAACAAGCTTTTCATGTTTCCAGGTTAAACCACCAAATAATATGGTAGTGTTTGCTCTCTGGTCTTTTGTGAAAGTTGTTTCCAAAGGTCTTTTAAAGTGATCGATCTTTTTTGCTTCAACTCCATACTCTTTCTCCAAACGCATTCTTTCTTCAAGCAATAAGCGCTGAATTTCTGCTTCTTTGCTTTCGGTTTTCTTCAAACTGATTCCAACCGGCGCACTTACCACGTTGTTATCTTCGTTTTGATTTTGATGTCCCATTTTATTACCCTTCCTTTAGGTATATTTTGGTTTATTTGTATATTTTATTCTTTTGTTTTTAAATTTTATTATTTATTTCATTTTCAATATTTCTGTTACACAATTTTTACTGCTTTTTACGGCTCCTTCAATTGTTGCTGGTAGTTCAGTATCTGTCCAGTCACCGGCTATGAAAAAGTTGCTGATATTTGTCACATTACCGGGTCTGTTACTTAATGATTCACTATCAGGTACAAATGTAGCTCTCATTTCTTTGATTACCCTGGCCGAAGTAACCTTACAATCTCTTAATTCAGGAATACACATCTTTAATTCTTTATGAGCCAGTTCGATAATATCTTCTTTCGATTGCTCAGCTACCTTTGATGCACTGCTTATTACCACGCAGACCTGGTCATTTGTGACCTTGAAAACCCATTGCGATGAAGTATTAAGCAAACCTATGAATTCAGAGCTAAAAATACTGCTTATATCCTTATCAAACTTTAAGTGGATATTAACAATAGGTGAGGGGCTTAACTCATTTAACCCTTCAAAAAATCTATTGTGAACTGCTTCACCAAGCATACTTCTAAAGTTAAAGAACGGTACTGCGCTAATATAAAAATCAGTTTGAATTACTTTGTTATCTTCAAATATTAATGAAGTTACAGCATTCTCTTTAAACTTAAATCCTGTTACTCTATTATTCAGCAAAACATCTGATCCATTTTGCTTTAAGTACTCAAGTGCCGGTTCTACGAAAATATCGCTTAAAAATCCTTTTGGCAGAACCAGTTCAGAGCCGCCTTTTTCAATAAATCCCATCCTAATCATCTTGCTGAACAAATACGCTGAAGTATCTTGAGGTTCAGCGTTAAATACTGCTATAATAAACGGTTTCCAGAAATAATCAATTGCTCTTGTTGTTTGAGCAGTTAACTTGAATAATTTGTCTGTATTAAAGCCTTTAAGATGATTTTCGGTGAACTTATTCTTTTTGAGTTTATTGACAAGTCTTACTATTGCCAGCTTGTCTTTTAACTCCAGTGCCTTGTATCCCATTATTCCACCTGCCAAATGGAGCGGAGGAGGGAGCTTTGAAGCTTTTAGTGAATAGCTACTGCCATTCTTATCCCGAAAAACTACCTCAAGCTGTTTCTGGAAGCTCAGCTTATCATAAGTACCGATAATCTTCAGGTAATCGAAAGTATTATTATACCAGCTTGCAAGTATATGCTGACCGTTATCTATCTTGATACCTGATGCTTTGTCAAAGAACGAATATGCTCTTCCTCCAAACTTCGAAGATGATTCAATTAATGTTACCTTAAAACCTTTTTCTGCGAGAAAAACCGCTGCTGAGAGTCCCGCAATACCACCGCCAATAACAGAAACACTCTTACTCAATGTGCCAGCTTATACTTTACAAATACACCAAAAGTATAGTAAAGCTTCTTTAATTTTGATATTTTGGCTTTTTTGCTGAAAACATTGTAATTCATCTGCTCAATTTTTTCCAGAATATTGAAATATATCTTCTGCATTATTCTTGCGGGAAATAACAGCTTCCTGTCTTCCTTTGCAAAAGAATCATTAGCCTTATTGAAATATTCTCTTGCTCGTTTACATTCAAACTTCATCAGCTCTACAAATGATTCATTATACCTCGAATTCATCAGGTCATCTTCGCTGTATCCGAATCTCTTTAAGTCTTCTTCCGGGAGATATATCCTGCCGTTTAAAGCATCAAATTTTATATCCCTTAATATATTTGTCAATTGTAACGCTATACCAAGATTCACCGCATACTGCTTGGCATTCTCGGTCTTATACCCGAATATTTCAATACACATAAGTCCCACAGTAGCAGCAGCCCTGAAACAATACTGGTATAGAGTGTTGAAATCCTTATAGCGTGATACCTGAAGATCAGCTTCCATGCCCTTTATTAACTCAAAGAACGGTTCAACCGGAATATTGAACTTCTTTATAATCTTTGTGACCTGGTTAAGAAGTGCATAATCAGAACTGCCTTTTAGTGCATGTTCAAATTCGTTTTTCCATTCCCTTATTTTTTTGAATTTTAGCTCAGTTGAATCCATTTCATTATCAACAATATCATCGGTCTGCCTGCAAAATGCGTAGACAGTATTAATAGCCTCATATTTTTCTTTAGGCAGCAGTGAGAACGAATAGAGAAAGTTCGTCTTGCTGCTTTGCGTTATTTCAATATGTTCAGTTGACATGATGTTGTTTTATTAAAACCTTGAACCAAAAAATATTTTTAATTTATCAAACCCTTTAATCCTGGGTCTGGAGGTTAATACGTTATAATCTAATTCTTTTATCTTATCCAAAATTGTTGTACCGCCAAGCCATGTTAACTTTAATTCCTTTGAAAGCTTTTTTGTATTCTCATCTTTTGCAGTCATTTCTATCAGTTTTTTACCTTCATCAAATAAGTTCTCTGTCCGTTCAACTTCAAATTGCATCAGTTCTTTGAACTTATCATTGAATTGTTTTAACTCAAGCTCTTTAATTGAATATCCAAACCTTTTTATATCTTCCTGAGGTAAATAGACCCTGTCTTTCCTTAAGTCAACCTCAACATCCTGCCAGAAATTCGTTAGCTGTAAAGCTGTGCATATTCTATCTGAATACTTAAAGAACTCTTCATCATGGCAGCCGAATATCATTAAAACAAGTCTGCCTACCGGGTTTGCTGAACGTGTGCAGTAATCAAGCACTTCATCAAACGTTTCATACCTGCTCTTTACTACATCCTGCCTGAAGGCAGAAAGTAGATCTTCAAGCGTCTTAATCGGGATCTTATTATCTTCTATGGTTTTCCCGAGCGCAATGAATATCGGATCGTATGCTTTACCGTTATAACAATCTTTAAGTTTATCATTCCATTCATCAAGTAATGCAAGTCTTTTTGGCGCACCGCCTTCAATTCCATCTTCATCAGCGAAATCATCAGCAGCCCTGGCATATGCATATATAGCATAAACATACCTTCTTTTTTCCTTCGGCAGCAGTAATGATGCAACCGGGAAATTTTCGTAGTGACCTTTTGCGATATCTTCGCAGTATTTAAAAGAACTGTTTATTAAACTTTCATTCATATCCTAAATATCACTTATTGCAGTGTATAGAAATATAATCAGTTATATATAGTTATTGCCTGTTTGTTAAGAACAGGTTAAATTGTGAACCGAATTAGTTGTTGAATTTAAATTAACAGAGAGGATTTCCGTAAATAGGCACCCTGTGAACGCCACAGTGAGATATTACCGGAATCAAGAATGTGATAGGTTATCAGATCTATTATATGGTCAACAGATTTTGATAGATTCTTAATAATTGATTGGAATGAAATACCGGATCTTTTAAATACCAATGCGAATAGTAGAATTATGAATCCTGATGAATTTGCATTAGCAGGGTCATTTGGATTGTAATAAAATGCTACCCATATCATCGATAGGGCAGTAAAAATTATCATCCAGAACCTTGTATTATACGATGCGGTGTGGGGAGTTAAGCGCTTCCAGTAAAGATTATTGCAAATCTTACGGTAGAATTCCATTGTCAAAAAGTTATTTAAAACCCATATAACTTTTGATATGAATTCGCTTTTGAAAAGAAGTTTTATTTGAAGTAGAATGTTCAAATATTTGATTGATTTAATACGTAAAGTTAAGTAAATATGTTTGAAATGTCAACTAAATCAAAAATTTAATCTGTACATATAAGTATAGATAAGAGGGTATAAATTTTAAAACGATAAATGTCATGTTTTATTATTTTTTTTCAAAAAGAATTAACCACGAATTTCACTAATTACACGAAATTGATATTATTTTACAATCACTAATTTTTAGTATAGGTAGTATCTGGTCTTTCAAATTTAAGGAAATAATATCAAGTTTCAAAAAACTTCAAACAATCAAATTCAATTTTCTAATAATCCCGAATCTAAACTACTTTCAAACAAAAGCTTTTCAAATTTTATATCGTTTAATTCTATTTCCCTAAATAAAGAGATTTTTAAAATTATTGAAAATGGAATATCAATTTTAAATGTAGAAATCGGACCAAAAGAATTAATATATCCGTTAACTTCTTTGATCACTTTAGAATTAATCGAACTATCTGTTATGTAAAGATAATTATAAGAGATTGAACCAGAATTGGATTGGCTCAAAATTTTAAAGTTAAAAAGAACTAATACTATAATTGAATATATTTTCATTATTTAAAGGAATATTCGTGTTCATTAGTGAAATTAGTGATTAGTCTTTTTCTTCTGGTAATCCTCTTAAAAAATTACTCATACCGCAAAGCATCAATCGGATTCAGCTTAGCTGCCTTGAAAGCTGGGTAAGTACCAAAAATTATTCCGATTAGTGAACAGACAATCACGCCTATTACGACCCAGTCATATGGTATTGTAACAGGGAAATTAAATATTGAGCCCAGCAGGTTACCGACCCCAATACCTACGGCAATGCCAATTATACCTCCAAGCTCGCAAAGTAATATTGCTTCAAACAAGAACTGCGTTAATATGTTACCGCGTTTTGCACCAATAGCCATTCTTATACCGATTTCTTTGGTTCTTTCAGTAACAGTAACAAGCATAATATTCATTATACCAATTCCTGCGGCGATTAAAGAGATAAATGAAATCACCCCTGCTCCATATTTGAAATATACGGTAAAATTATTTGCTTCACGCACCAGTGATTCATTTGACCAGATATCAAAATCATTATCTGCACCGGGTGGTACTTTGCGTATCTGGCGCATCAAGCCAATTACTTCTTCCTGAGTTTCATCTAATTGAGCTTTACTGTATGATGAAACAGTAATATTTATAGAACGGTCTTTACGCGCTCCGTATATTTTATTCATTGCCATTAAAGGTACTAATACAATGTTATCCTGGCTTTGCCCTAAATTTTCGCCCTTAGCTACAAGTACGCCAATAACTGTGAAACGGTTACCGTCAATTTCAATTTCCTTATCAATCGGTGAAGTGAAGGGGAATAATTTATCAACAACTTCCATTCCGATAACTGTGATAGTACGTGTTGATTTTACTTCATCATCTGTGAAAAACCTTCCTTCTGAAAGTGTATGATTATTTGCCGGAAGAAATTCCGTAGTGACACCTGCCATTTGAAAATTAGGATTTGTCTGGTTTGGACCGTACTTCACTGTTTTACCGCCAGACCAATCTTCAAGTCCGATGTATTTAGGCAGTACGGCAAGCTCTTTAAGTCTATATCCTTCTTCTATTGTGATAGGTTTGCGCTTTTCATATTTGCGCCATTTACCGGGTCCGCTTACAAACGAAGCAGGCCATTTCTGTACCTGAAAAGTACTTGTTCCAAGCTGGCTTAAACCGCTATCAATTCCTTTTTGTAATGCATCAAGAAGCGTCATAACACCAATTATCGAAAATACACCGATAACGATACCAAGCAGGGTTAGCGATGCCCTTAGCTTGTTAGCTCTTATTGAATTGAGGGCTGATATGAGCGCTTCTTTGATATTCACTTTTTAATAATAATTAACTTTTTATTTTTCCGCTTAAAAATTTCTTTATGCTCTTTGTACGTATTTTTTCTGCTTCAGTTTTATCTGTAACTGTTTTTTTCTTCTTTTTCTTCCTTACAAGTAATTGAATTGTTGCCGTTGATTTAAATACTGCCATATTATATTTTTGTATTTCCTTTTAAACTGGGACTAAAGTCCCAAGTTTAGGGTTTCTTTAAACCCCGACCTGAAGGTCGGGGCTAATCAATAAATCATTATATTAGATAATTTCATAAATACTGCTTCACTTTTGAGTTGTCTGTCTCAGAAGTTCAGGCTAATTAAAAAGCATACAAATTCTATTCTTAATATTCACTCTTTTTTGTTTTGTCACGACCTTCTTGACTTATTTTTCAGTTAGGTCGTGGATAAAAGACGAAAAATACTTTCCGGCTTTCTCCGAAGGAGTGCCTTTGGCAAGCCGCAATTGAGAGCAAAATTTTATTTTATATAAAAATCTCTTTGAAAAATGAACTGGTCCGTTTCAAATGCGCATAAATATCTTCCCGGTGGATAGTCGCAATTACTTGTCCTGCAAAAAACCATATCCCATCTCACTCTGTAAACACCGGAACTCAATGTCTGGTCATTTATCAAATACATTAATGTATTTCCGCTTGTATCTGAAACTGATAACTTTAATGTTGTCTTAAGCGGAATATCAAGATCAACCCTTATAATATATTTAGTCTGCTCTTTATCTATCTTAATAATTACATCGCTGATATTATATTCAGCAGGTTTATCTTTTTTAGTCTTTCTTATTACTACATTACTTGTATCTTTATCAATTATTTGAGAGTAAGAAACTCCTATAAAAAATAAAAGAACTATTACACCAAAAAAGTATAATCTAATTAAATTAATGTTCAATTTATAAGATCCTTCACTTCGTTCAGGATTTATTATTCATATCTCAGTGCATCCACAGGGTCAAGTTTTGATGCTGATAGGGCAGGGAAGAATCCCGCCACAATACCTGCAAAAGCTGATATCACAAGAGCGAGAACAACTACCCATAGCGGCATTGCCGTTGGAAGCAAAAATGCGTTAATTATAAAGCTAATAGGTAATGCAATAAGCAAGCCAATCGACCCGCCAACAATGCATATTGTAACAGCTTCAATTAAAAATTGCAGCATAATCGTGACTCTTTTCGCTCCAATTGCTTTTCTGATTCCAATTTCCTTGGTTCTTTCCTTAACGCTAACGAACATAATATTGGCAATACCAATTGAACCAACAATCAGCGAAAGCAAAGTTATTGCTGTTCCAATTGTTTTTATAAGACCCGTTAATGATTCATACGTCTGCTTAAATGCTTCCTGCTGGTTAACACCAAAATCATCATTTCCGCCAATAGGTATCCTTCTGGCACGCTTCATAACGGAGCGTACTTCTTCTTTTGTATCTTCCATTGCATCAACAGTTGTAGCCTTAACATTTATCGTTAATGATCTTCTTGTGCCAAAGAGTTTAAAAAATTTGTTAATGGGAATAATTATCCTGTTATCAAGGCTGAAGAGTCCAAGCATACTTCCCATTTTTGCATATGTACCAATGACCTTGAAATTATGTCCGTTAATCTGAATAACTTTTCCTATCGGATCAACACTCTGGAAGAATGATTCTTTAATGTCATATCCAATTACGCAGACAGCCCATCCGCCATCTGACTCTCTTTTGGTAAAGAACCTGCCATCATCCACATCAAGTCCAAGTGTTCTCTGGTATTCTTCGGTTGTGCCAAATATCGGAATATTCTCGCTTGTAAAATCCTGGTAATTTACTAACCCCTGTGAACCTACTGTCGGGCAAATTGATTCAGCTCCGTTCATATTCTCAGAAAATGTTTGATATTCCTGCCATGTAATATCCCGCCTGTTACGGTAAACTTCCCAGTCATCCTTGCCGAACCACTCGAATTTTTGAATATATAGTACATCTGCTCCAACCGCTGATATGCTTTTTTCAAAAGCTCGGTTAATGCCTTCAATTGCCGTCTGCAGAATGGTTACGGTTGTTATACCAATAACAATACCCAGAGTCGCTAAAAATGAACGTACTTTGTTTGCCCTGATGGAATTCAGAGAAATAACGATACCTTCTTTTATTTCAGTTAAAAAATTCAACTATGAAATTAACCCTATTAGTTTTTGGTAAGCTCATTTTTAATTTTGCCTTCCATTGATTCCTTGAAGTCATAATCATAATCAATATCCGCTGCCTTATCAAAATGTTTCTGAGCTTCCGGTTTATTTCCAAGTTTTAAATAGCACCTTCCTATCTGGAAATACGCTTCAGGCACCAGCCATTTTTCATTCTGCGGATTTAGGGATGTATTTAACTTAAACTGCTCAATTGCTTTATTATAATCTTTCTGTTTGGAATAAACCTGTCCCAATCCCTGGTTTATCTGGCATTTTATATCATCATTATATGTAATACCCTGAGCGCTGAGTAATGTATTATAATCTTTAATTGCTTCAGTTAGTTTACCTACTGCGCGGTTGTTATCCGCTGCAATTAAAACTGAATCTATTTTTGTAATTGGAGTAGTTTCTCTTAAGCGTAATTTTCTCAACCAGAATTTTTCCCATTCATTATCTTCTTTGAAATCTGTACGCGCTTTTTTATAGTATTCTATTGCTCCGTTTCTATCACCCATGAATTCCAGTGATACACCGATACTGTATAAACGGTTATTCATATTTTCATCCTTTGTAAGGTATGAAATAAACCTTTTACCGTAATCTGAAGCCTTATCATAAATGTTCATCCTGAAATATGCTGTACTTAACGCGCCATATGCTGCTCTGAATATTATCTCTGATTCTTTTCCTTTGTTAAACTCAAGTGATTTTTCATACGCGTCAATTGCATCATTCATTTTATCCTGCTGTGAAAATAAGCCGCCCTTTAACATCCATACCACCGGACTTGTGGGATATTTAGTAATTAATGCCTGAACATATCCTTCCGCTTCCGGATATTGTTCTTCCCTCCATAACAAAAGGGTAAGGTAGAATTTGGCTTCATTGGAAGTATAAGTACCTTTTTCAGATGCCTGTTTTAAATATTTTTTGCCTTCATCACGATTACCTGAGAAACCAAGAATATCTGTCAGCCATTGCAGTTTACGAGGAATAAAGCTGGTTAAGTAATTATATACACCAAGTCCAAGAGCTGCGTCATTGTATCCAGGATTCTTTTCCAGTACATAACTCAGATTACTGTTGCCATCTTTAATTTCTGATGCGGCTTTAAGATAATTTTCGCCTAGTAATCCTACCGCAAAAGCCCTGATTGTATATGTCCACCCAAGATAAAGCCTTGCATCCAGATCGTTCTCATTCTTATCAATAATATTTTCACATTTTTCTACAAGTTTATCAGAAAGATTCAGGAAGGTTTCGTAATCCGTTTTATTCCTTGTCAGTAAAGCTTTCCAGTAAAAAATTGTCTGTTCAAAGAAATGACCGCGAAGGTCATTTGGAGCTATACTTTTTGCCTCCTGGAATTTTGATAGCGCGGCAGGGAAGTCCATATTATATTCAGAATCAATACCTTCAGTTATCAATGTGTGTATTTTTCCGAAATCCTGAGAGCCGGATACAGAAATTAATGTAAAAATCAGAATAAATGAAAATAAATAATTTTTAATCAAGTTTACCTCTTGAAGTTCAGTTTCGAGATCAATTATTGGTTAATTCAGGTGCTATAACAGGTCTGGTATATTTCAAACCTTTTTCTGTCATTTTATCAGTTTCTATGAGACCATCTCTTAATCTTATTGTTCTGTGAGCGTGCTCGGCAATAAAATCTTCGTGGGTTACAAGTATAATTGTATTGCCTTGTGCGTGCAGGTTATCAAACAACTCCATTATCTCATCACCGGTCTTTGAATCAAGATTACCTGTAGGTTCATCAGCAAGTATGATTGACGGGCGGTTAACAAGTGCCCTGGCAATTGCGACACGCTGTCTTTGACCGCCGGAGAGTTCATTTGGTTTATGTTTCATTCTATCCTGTAGCCCAACATTAAATAATGTTTCTTCAGCTCTTTCAATTCGCGCAGTTTTTGACATACCTGCATAAATTAAGGGCAACTCAACGTTATGCAGCGCATTTGAGCGGGGTAGGAGGTTAAAGGTCTGGAACACAAATCCAATTTCTTTATTCCTGATAGTAGCAAGATCGTTATCATCCATTTCGCTTACATTCTGCCCGTTCAATTCGTAGTATCCGGTTGTTGGGGTATCAAGACAGCCTATGATATTCATCATAGTTGATTTACCTGAACCCGATGGACCCATGATAGCGACATATTCATTTTTATGTATGGTCATCGAAACTCCTTTTAAAGCATAAAGCTCTTCAACACCCATTACATAAAGCTTAACTATATCTTTAGTTTTTATTATCTCTTCCAAAACTCTTTAATTAAATTCTTTTAAATTTATCTTTTGTATATCAGAATTTAAAATATATTATTCTTCTTTAGAATCTTTTTTCTTTATTTCATTATCTACTTTTACAACCGAACCTTCTTCAAGCTCTTTACTTATAGCTTTATAAGGACCCTTCACAATAATATCATCAGGTTTTAAACCTTCCAAAACTTCAATATATTTATCATCGCTTATTCCGGTTTTAACCTGTACCATCTTAACTTTTGAAGGAGTGCCTTCTTCTACTATGAATACAACTTCTTTTGGTTTCTCTTTTTTCTTCAGGTTTTCTTCTGATTTCCTTTTCACATCTTCACTTGTTGTCTCGGTCGTCTTTTCTTCTTCGCGTGCTGTTACACTCTGAATAGGTATAGCAATTACATCTGCCTTGGAATTTACCTTAATTTCTGCGTTACAGGACATACCCGGCTTCAGAGAAACATCCTGGTCAATAATTCTTATCTTAACAATGAAATTAATTACCTGTTCCTGTGTGCCTGTACCTTTTGATTTAGCCGAATTGGATATTTCATATACATATCCTTTTATAACTCTATCCGGGAAAGCATCAACTTCAACATCAGCAGTATCGCCAAGCTTAACATTTGTAATATCAGTTTCACTTACTTCAATTTCAGCATCCATTTTGGAAAGGTCAGAAACCGTCATAATAACGCTGCCTGCCATTTGCTGTGTACCAACAACTTTTTCACCAATTTCATTATTAAGCTTTGTAACAATACCAGCCATGTTAGAGCGAATAGTTGCCTTAGAAAGGTCTTGTGAGCTTTGCTGCAGCATTGCGAGGTTCTGCCTTACATTAGCATTTGAGCTTTTTACATTAGATTTAGCAACTTCGTATGCAATCCTTGCATTATCAAGATCAGATTGAGAGACAAGCCCGCTTCTGAACAACTGTTCGGTTCTCTGAAATTCAAGCTCAGCTTTTTTCAGATTATTTTCAGATACTTCTACCTGAGTGCGTGAATACTGAACGCCTGCCTGCTGTTGGTTTATTCTTGCGCCGTAAGTTTCAGCTTTTATCTTGACCAAAAGGTCACCTTTTTTTACTGTATCACCTTCTTTGTATGGAAGCTGCACAATTTCACCGCTTATCTCAGCCGATATATCTACTTTTGTTTCAGGGTTTATAGTACCTGTACCTGATACAACCTGAACGATTGTACGCTTCATGATCTTTTCAGTCTGTACGGTAGTTAATTTATCTTTTTTACCGGATACTACGACTGCAATAATTACAAGCAGCAGTATTCCTCCTATTATTGAAAATAACAGGAGCTTTTTACTTTTCTTTTTCTTTTTTGCTACGGGTTTAATATCTGCCATAAAATTATATTTTAAATTTCTCCTTAAATATCTTGATTAAAGCAATAACTTTTTAGAAATATCTTTAAATATTAATAATTGAGTAATCCCTGATAGTACTCAAGCTGCTTTTGCGCATAAATAAAATCATATATAAGGTTAGATTTATTGATCAATGCGTTATTCAGGTTTGTTGAAGCTGTATTCACATCTAAAACTGTCCCAATTCCAACTCGGTATGACTCTTCAGCAAGATATTTATTCTGCTCGGCATTTTTCAGACTTCTATCTGTAATTTCGATCTGTTTTAAAAGTGATTTAAGGTCTAAAACTGCCTTCTTTATCTGAAGCGCTATCTGATTCTTAACAAGTGTGATATCTTCCTGCGCTGATTTGTAATTTATGAGTGATATCTGCCTTTGGTTATCAAGCTGGAAGCCC
>JANPBV010000135.1:0-10980 GCA_031430615.1 Ignavibacteria bacterium
CCGGCTGGCGCAGTTGATTCATCATCATTCACATGGACACCAACTATAGTACAAAGTTATACTTTAAAGATCTTCAGCGGCGCAGCTACCGATGAAAATAGAAATAACGATACAATCACTACTGTTGTATCTGTTCAGCCTGCAGGTCTTAGTAACTCACAGACCACGTTTTGCAGAAATAATGTTAACTTATTTATTCCTGATAATTCAACCAGAAAAGATTCAATAGTTGTTAATATCGCGAATGCATTTAACGTTGTTGATGTTAATGTAAGGATAGATACTCTGACCCACACATGGGATTCAGATTTATCATTTACATTATCCAGAGGAGCTGCAAGCTGTAACATAATTGCCAATGTTGGCGGAAGCGGCGATAACTTTATTGGTACAGTACTTAACGATTCTGCTACCACACCAATAGCAAGCGGAACTGCACCTTTCACAGGTTTATTCCGTCCATCTTCACCACTCACATCATTAAACGGTGTTGGTGTTAACGGTTCATGGGTTCTGACAATTACTGATAACGCAGCAGGAGATACCGGCTTGTTAAAAGCATGGTGTATCCAGGTTACTTATCAGACACTCATAGGCGGTATTCAGACAATTGAAATACCTAACTATTATTCACTGGCGCAGAACTATCCTAATCCGTTTAACCCAACAACTTCAATAAAGTTCTCAGTTCCAAAAGCTGTGAATGTATCGTTGAAGGTATTTGATGTATTGGGTAAAGAAGTTGCTACACTTGTAAATGAAGTGAAACAGCCCGGTTTCCATACAGCTGATTTCAACGCTTCAAATCTTGCAAGCGGAATCTACTTCTACAGAATTGATGCAGGTGAATTCTCATCAGTTAAGAAGATGATACTGGTTAAATAACAAAGTTATTTAACCGCCTTGTTTCTAAGGTAAGTAAAATAATATTCAGTTTTAGTATTAAACTAAAGGGACTCTATTAAATAGAGTCCCTTTTTTAATTGCCTTAAACATATAAACTTCTGCTTATGTCAGGTCCTCAGACCCGACATGTTATTCAGAGGCTCATTATTACAACCATCAACTGTAATTATCAAATTGTTTTAAGCATCTTCTTACATAAATTAAAAATTATTTGCAGACTTTGTCTGCATGTCAGGTCTGAGGACCTGACATAAGCGAAAAATAGAGTCCCTTTTTTATTTGCCTTAATCATATAAACTATTTTTTTCTTATCCCGCTAAGCAGTAGAGCGGGACTGCGAAAACACTGCGTGTTTTCTTGAGTGATGGCAGAACCTTCATTGAAAATTATTGTAGGGTTTTAATTTATGCTCAATTGTAAGGAAAAAGCATATTTCACATCTAAGGATTCCTTGTCATTCCCGCGCAGGCGGGAATCCAGACTTTTTCTACTCTTCATTATATTCATCAAACATATAATCAGTTTATTGGTAACACCAGTATAAAGTGACCCCTTTTTCTGATAGCAAGAAAATAGAAATAATATGTTTTTGTATTCATTTTCAAATATAGTTATTGGATTACTAACAATAAAGCAAATTGAGAATATTTAATGAATGGATTCCCGCCTGCGCGGGAATGACAAGATACGGCTGATTTTTATGTTCTAGTGGGGTCATCCTTCCTCTTTAGCTTGATTGTTTTATCATTGTTAAAAAGGATTCACTGCGGTTACGAGGAAACTCATTACTCATTACTCATTACTCATTAACTCATTACTCATTACTCATTACTCATTACTCATTACTCATTACTCATTACTTATTGCTCATTACTCATTACTCATTAACTCATTAGCTTCTTCAGGGTTTTCAGATCTTCTAAAGTAGTTATTTTAATATTATTTCTGCTGCCTTCAGTAACCTTAACGATAAAACCGGCGTACTCCACAAGAGATGATTCATCTGTAAAATCCTTTTTCTTCCCGGCAAGTATATATGCTTTGCTCAAAGTATTATACCTGAACGCCTGAGGGGTTTGAATAAGCCAAAGGTCCTGCCGTGAAATAGTTTCACTCACTGTATCTTTTACAGTCCTTTTAACGGTTTCAGATACCTTTGAACCAAGTATCACTTCCCCTTCTTTAACAGATATATCCAGCAGTATTTTCAGATCAGCTCTCGTTACATTAGGTCTTGCGGCATCGTGAATCATAACAATATCATCAAGCGGGCAGTTCAATTCATTAAACGCATTCCTGACTGAATCAAACCTGGTACTGCCACCTTCGACCAAAGTTTTTAGTTTGGTAATTTTATGCTTATTTGCCAACGAATGTATATAGTTAAAATACTGCTTTTCCGCAGAAATAATGATACTTTTAACTTCTTTAATCTTTTGAAATTTCAATAAGGAATGCAGTATAACAGGTTTCCCAAGCAGATTCAGGAATTGTTTTGGCTTAGCCGCCTTGGTTTTGGTATTGTTAAAGCGCTTACCAGAGCCTGCTGCAGTTATGATGACATGTATGTTTTTTGAGATCATTATGAATAATTAAATACCCCGGAAAGATAAAAGACTAACCGGGGCAATATTTATATTGAATACATAATTTCTTTAAAGAAGACTATTAGATGTAGAACATTGAGTCACCATAACTATAGAAGCGGTATTTATCTTTTACCGCTTTTTTGTATGCTTTCATCACAATATCTTTATCAGAAAAAGCGCACACCATCATTACCATTGTAGATTGCGGGTTATGAAAGTTGGTAACAAATTTATCAACAACTTTTAAAGTCTGCGGCGGGTATAGGAATTTATCAGTCCATCCTTTACCTGAGCGTATAAGCCTTCCTGCTGTTGTATTTGCTTCAAGTACTCTTGCGACAGATGTGCCTACTGCGATAATTTTCTTCTTGTTTTCTACTGCGCGGTTTACTTCTTCTGCAGTATAATCCGGGATCTCAAAAAACTCAGAATCCATACGATGCTTCGTAAGATCTTCCACTTCAACATGTCGGAATTTTCCGAGACCAACGTGTAAAGTTATCGGAAGAAGTTTAACTCCCTTTTTTTCAATTTTCCTTAACAGCTCTTTGGAAAAATGAAGTCCGGCAGAAGGCGCCGCTACTGAACCGATATTTTCTGCAAATACGGATTGGTAATTTTCCCTGTCTGAATCAGTTGGCTCGCGCTTAATATATTCAGGAAGCGGGGTTTTACCGAGCTTATCAATATATTTCTGAAAATCTCCCCTGTAATTAAATCTTACTATCCTGCCCCTGGAGGTTGTGTTATCAATAACCTCACAATAAAGGTTTTTAGTGATAAATATCCTGTTGCCGATCCTGACTTTTCTTGCAGGATCAACCAAAACATCCCAGATATTTTCTTCCTGGCTAAGCTGCCTAAGCAGAAAAACCTCGATCTTAGCATTGGTTTTTTCCTTGGTACCAAAAAGTTTTGCCGCAAATACTTTGGAATCATTAAGGACAAGGCAATCACCTTCATCCATATAGTCTATTATATCTTTGAACTTTTTGTTTTCAAATCCCTTAGTCTTCCGGTTTATTACCATCAGTTTTGCTTCGTCTCTTGGAAGCTTTGGGTGCTGCGCAATTAAGTTTTTGGGTATCGAAAATTTAAAATCGGTTGATTTCATTTATGCTTTCTAATTAGTCCTGTTTTTATATCTGTAGCGCTTAATTCAATCCTTTAAAAATGCTTCTGCCCGGGAATATAGCCATATCACCAAGTTCTTCTTCAATTCTCAAAAGCTGGTTATACTTTGCTGTCCTGTCAGTCCTTGAAAGTGAACCGGTCTTTATCTGTCCCGCATTTGTGGCAACGGCAATATCAGATATTGTAACATCTTCTGTTTCACCGCTGCGGTGGCTGATAACATTTGTATAGCCGTTTGATTTGGCAAGCTCAATTGTATCAAGTGTTTCAGTTAAAGTACCTATCTGGTTCACTTTAACAAGAATTGAATTACAAATTTCGCTTTCAATCCCTTTTTTCAGGATTTCTTTATTGGTTACAAACACATCATCGCCAACAAGCTGAACCTGTGCGCCTAAAGCATCAGTCAGTAATTTCCATCCATCCCAATCTTCTTCGCTCATTGCATCTTCGAGGGAAATTATCGGGAAATCCTTAACCATCTGTTTGTAAAGCTCAACCATTTCTGACGCTGATTTACTTGGCTGGTGTGATTTATAAAAATCATATTTGCCTTTGTTCCACATTTCGCTTGAAGCGGCATCCAAAGCAAGATATATATCTTTTCCTGCTTTATATCCTGCGCCTTCAATACCGGCAATAATAACTTCAAAAGCTTCTTCATTTGATTTTAAGTCAGGCGCAAATCCGCCTTCATCACCAACTGAAGTACTGAGATTTTTTTTGTGAAGTACGTTTTTAAGTGAGTGGAAAACTTCTGTTCCCATCCTTAAAGCCTCGCGGAAGCTCTTAGCGCCTGCGGGAATTATCATGAACTCCTGAAAATCCAGGTTATTATCAGCATGCCTGCCGCCGTTAATAATATTCATCATTGGAACGGGCAGTACTTTTGCGTTTGTACCTCCGATATATTTGTAAAGTGGTAACCCGTAATGAATTGCAGATGCTTTTGCTGTGGCAAGTGATACGCCGAGGACTGCATTAGCCCCCAGGTTGGATTTATTCTTGGTACCATCCAACTCGAGTAAAATGGAATCAAGCTTTAACTGGTCTGTGGGGTCAATATCAATAAGCGAATTGGAAATAATATCGTTAACATTGGCAACGGCTTTTTGAACCCCTTTACCCATGTAACGCTTTTTATCGCCATCTCTTAGCTCAACAGCCTCTTTTTGACCCGTTGAAGCTCCCGAAGGAACAGCAGCGCGTCCTAAAGTACCGTCATTTAAGATAATATCAACTTCTACAGTTGGGTTCCCTCTTGAGTCGAGAATCTCCCTTGCTTTAATTTGTGTTATTTTTGGCATTTTTCGGCAAAATTAAACACAAATATAACATATAATTATAGGCAGAACAATTCCGTTTTTATTGCCTATCGTTAGGAAAGTAATGATAAAACAGTATGTTGGCTTATATGAATAAAAAATCCGGTGATTATTTTAATGGTGGGTATTTGCAATCATAAAATAGTTCAATACGTCATTTTGTAATTATAAGACTTCAAAAGTCTATTCATTCTAAATAATAATTAGATGACTTTTGGCATTTTTAGATCTAAATAAAACGATAAGACTTTTAAAGTCTAAAGTATACAAAAAAGAATTATTTTATGTTTTCATCCCAGATCTTCTGATAATTTTCCAGGTCTTTCTGCCATTCATCCATCCCGCCACCCGAATAATCAGGTTTAACTTTTTTTGACTGCTTCTCGTAATATGCAGCCATTTCATTATCTCCCATGAAGTAATATACCTCGCCATATGTATCCCACGAATTCGGGTCAGATGGATTTACCAATGCCTGTATCCGCGCAAACGATAATGCTTTAACAAGATCTTTTTTCCTTAATAGTGAATATACCGTAGAATTGATAATTGATGAAGGGATGTTTTTTTGGATTATTTCCTGAATTATCCCATTTGAATTTTCATCGAGTTTCTTCTGATCTGATTCAATGAATCTGTTCATAATTTCCGAACCTTTAATACCGTTACTTACCACATATTCAAGTCCGGCTATAGGCTGCATATCATTTGCGAAATTTTTCTCAATGGTAAGCCTTATTAGGTATTCAGGTCTTAGATTCCTTGATTGTAAGAACTTGTTTAGATCCTCTTCCCTGCCGGTGAGCAATTCTTTTCCGTCAACGGGACCCGCTTCCCATTTATTATACACACATGCGCAGTGCATAATGTTCTGATTTGGCAAATAGAAGAATAAATAATCCTCGGTCGGTACATTTGGATATTCTATTTGTGTAAACCTATGAACTATAATTTTATTTTTATTATCGCTTATTACAAGTGAGTCAGAAACAAAAATTAAATTATCTTTATAGTTTGGAATTCCCGCGGTATCAATAAACTTTTTTATGATATTTACGTTTGCTTCAGTTGATACAACCTTTACTCCGGCTTTAAGGAAAGGATTTATTGTGGATACACTATGCGGGTGCCAATGGCTGTGCAGGAAGTATTTAAGCGGTTTGCTCTTAAAGTAAGTGTTCAGTGTATTTAATATCTTTTCACCGCCAATTGAATGATCTTTTAGCTCAGTTGCGTTGCCGCCCTGATCTTTGACAGGAGCCTCGATCAATACAAAAAAATCCTCAAATTCCACAATTGTACTTTTGGAGTTGGACGAATCATAATACATGAAATATATTCCGTTACCGGCATCAGTGATACGGTTAAGGTCACCTGATTGCGCAAACAGTATTACAGGAAAAAATAATAAAAATAGAAATTTTATTTTTTTCATTTTACTATACTTATTGTTATTCCGTCATCAATCGGTATTAAAAGTGATTCAACCCTTCTATCATTTGCTACTAACGTATTGTAGGCTATAATACCCTTTGTCCCTAGGCTTGGTTCAGATAATATAACTTCACCTCTCCTTAAAGTATTATCGGTGATAATCAAGCCGCCTCGCGTAACCATTTTTATTACTTTTTCAAAATACAATGAACAGCTTTCCTTGTCAGCATCTATGAATACCAGATCAAATGTCATACCTGAAAGTTTATCAAGTGAATCAATTGCTTTGCCAAAGATGAGTTCAATTTTATTCTGTAAGCCTGCCTTTTTGAAATTATCTTTCGCTTCTCGTGCATGTTCTTCGCTTACTTCAAGTGTTGTAACCTTACCCTCTGATGGCAAAGCTCTTGCCATCCATATTGAACTGTAACCTGTAAGTGTGCCTATTTCAAGAACGCTTTTTGCATTTATCATTTTCATGAACATGCCAAGCAGCTTGCCTGTTTCAGGTGATACCTGTATTAGTGGAATCTTTTTTGCTTCGGTATCGGCAACAATTTGTTTTAAGATATCATCTTCCTGTATAAAAGTATCTGTAATATACTTATACAGTTCTTCGGTTAATGGTACACCCTTCATAATTGATTGCGGATTTGAGATTTACGATTTTGGATTGAAAAAAATCCGTATTTTTTTGACATTTGAGCTTTGAATTTTGGCATTTTGTTTTAGAATCCGTTTGCGCCGAATATAAGCGGCATATTCTTACCGTTCATAATTACCATTTTGGAATTAGGGCTCTTACCAAGCTCTAATGTAGCTTCAATTCCTTTAAGCTGAAGGACTTGATCGGTTATACTTTGTGATACAATTCTGTTATAATCAGAAATACCCTGCGCTTCAACCCTTTTACGTTCAGCTTCCTGCTTTTCTTTCTGCAAAACATAAACCATTTGCTGAGCACGTTGTTCAGATGCAATTTTTTCATCAATAGCTGCTCGTACTTTTTCGGGTAATTCAACATTTCTTAGCAGAACTCGTTCAAGAACTATTCCCCTGCCGGTAAATGCGTTTTCCAGATTCTTAGTTATATCCCGTACAAAATCTTCGCGTTTTATTGAATATATATCAGTTGCCGAGTATCCTACCGATACATCTCTAATTGCTGTTCTTACAGCAGGTCTTACAATTTTTTCAACGTAATCAATACCAATGGTTCTGTAAACCTGCGGCGCATCATTTTCGCTCAGTCTGAACCAGACGGTAACATCAAGTTTTAACGTTAGCCCATCCATTGAAAGTGAAGAAATAGCATCATCACCTGTTTGCTGCCCTTCATCTCGAAGTGAGCTCATTGTGTAAGCCTGGGTTTTTATATCCATCTTTTCAACATTTACCAATGGATTTATAACATTTAACCCGCTATTTAAAACACCATTCTGCACACTACCAAATAAAACCTGCACACCAATTTGACCAGGTCCAACCTGCGCTATTGCTGAAAAAATTGCTGCAAGAATAATACCTATGTAAGCGCCATTACGTATAACAGTGAACAGTTTTTGTGTTGCCACATTTGGAACATTTTTCTTCATCTGGTTAACAACCAGCGCTACAATAAGTAAAAAAATAATTAATGCAATCATGTGATTCCTCCTCTTAAATGAAAAAATAAAAAATGGATTAATATTATACAATATTAACCCATTTTATTATAATAAACGGTAGAATAATTGATACTATTGAAAAAGACAGCACGTTGAAAAAGCAGATACAACAATGTTCCAGGAATGTATTCCTGTATGATTCAACAGAAACTGCGTTGATGTTTGCACTGACATAGTCAGTGCACTCCAAAAAAAACTATTAACAGGAAACACTCCTGCAATTAACTCCAAAGCATCAATTAGACCTCAAACATCATTATTTATAAGCTATTTTAAGTACATCCATCATTTCTTCGTGGACTTTTCTGCCGTTTGTAGCCAGTATCTGCTTATCATAGACTGAATATGCGCCACCATTAAAGTTAGTTATCTTTCCACCCGCTTCAAGGACTATCAGATACCCAGCCGCAACATCCCATGCATTCAGGTTCACTTCCCAGAAGCCCTCAAACCTGCCGCATGCAAGGTAACAGATATCCAATGCCGCTGAGCCAAGTCTGCGGATAGGAAGTCCTAACTTAATGAAATTCACAAAATGGTCTATGCAATGATCAAAGTTATCCTTAGCTCCATACGGGAATCCTGTAACCAGTAGGCTATCCTTTAACATATCAATTTCGCTTACACTTATCATTTTGCCATTCAGGTAAGCCCCATGTCCTTTTTCAGCATGGAATTTCTCATTTGTCTTAGGAGAATAAACTATTCCAAGAATAACTTCACCTTTATACTCAACTGCAATTGATACGCAGAATATGGGTAGAGAGTGCGCATAGTTTACAGTACCGTCAATTGGGTCAACTATCCACACGTAATCAGATTTCCTGCGCAGGTCGCCACCTTCTTCACCCAGAACATTATGTCCGGGGAAACTGTTATGTACGACCTCAATTATCTTTGCTTCAGATTTTTTATCTACTTCAGTCACAAGGTCACTGTAATCAAGTTTTCTTCCGATTTCAAAATCCTTTTCAAAGTATTCCAATTGAATTTTAGCAGCTTCATCAGCAGCCAGGAACATTGTTTCCTTAAGCTTATTTATATCTTCCATAAATTTTTATTAGAATAATCCTGCCAGGTTTCGAAAACTGACAGGATTTAAATACCTTTTAAAACAAAAAAGCATCCTGCTTATTTAAGCAGAATGCTTTTTCTATTAACTAACTATTTATACGTTTCTTAAGCCTGTTCTTCTTTTTTATCAGTAGTTATTACATCATCAATTTTAAAATCAATTTCTTCTTTGGTATCAGCAGCGGTTTTTGTTCTGTCAACAACATCGGCTAAAGTGAATTTCTTTAAACCGAACTTTGCGACATAAGCATCAACTTCCGCTTCATCTTTATCTTTTAAGTATTCAAGAACTGAAAGAACTATTTTCTTTGATTCCTTATCAAATTCAATCACTCTTGCGTTAAATTCTTCGCCAGTTTTATAAAGCTCGGCAAAGTTCTTAACCGGTGATACCGATAGCTGTGAAGCAGGAATGAAACCGTCAACTGATGAAGGTAACTCAACAATAATCCCTTTTTCAATCGCTTTCATCACATTACATTTAACTTCAGTTCCTGTTTTAAACTCGTCAGAAAGTTTATTCCACGGATTATCAGTAAGCTGTTTATGTCCAAGAGCAATTCTCTGATTTTCAACATCGATGCCAAGTATTGTTACATCAATTTCCTGACCCAATTGTACGAAATCTTCTATATTGAATATCTTCTTTGTCCATGAAAGATCTGAAATATGGATAAGGCCATCAACACCATCTTCAAGCTCAACAAATACGCCGAAGTTTGTGATATTGCAGACTTTCCCCTTGTGTTTTGAATTAACCGGGAAGCGGTCAAGCAATGACTGCCATGGGTTAGGAGTAAGCTGTTTAATACCTAATGAAAGCTTCTTATCGTTCTTATCAAGGCTTAACACAATTGCTTCTATAACCTGTCCCATTGTTACAACCTGTGTTGGATTGGTGATATGCTGTGTCCATGACATTTCTGAAATATGGATAAGACCTTCGATGCCTTTTTCAATTTCAATAAATGCGCCGTAATCGGTAATTGAAACAACTTTACCTGATACTTTATCGCCAATTTTAAGCTTTTCTTCGATGTTTTCCCATGGATGCGGCTGCAATTGCTTTAATCCAAGAGTAACTCTTTTCTTTTCCTTATCATATTCAAGAACCTTAACATTAATTGTCTCATCAAGATTAACAACATCTGATGGGTGATTAATCCTACCCCATGAAAGATCTGTAATATGAATTAAACCATCAACGCCGCCAAGATCAACAAACACACCGAAATCTGTAATAGCTTTTACTGTTGAGGAGAGTATCTGACCTGATTCAAGTGTAGAAAGAAGCTTGCCTCTTTGCTCTGACATTGATTCTTCAACCAGAACTTTGTGGGAAACAATAATATTTTCGTTTGGATGATTAATTTTAAGGATCTTGAAATCCATCATCTTGTTAACATAAACATCATAATCGCGGATAGGCTTTGTATCAATTTGTGAACCCGGTAAGAAAGCGTTAATTCCGCCGAGATCAACAACAAATCCGCCTTTTATCCTGCGAACGCATTTACCCTGTATAACGGTATCGTTCTCTTTTGCAGCGGTTATCTTTTCCCAGTTACGTATAATATCAGCGCGCTTGCGAGAAAGGACAAGCTGACCTTCGCGGTCTTCTATTTTTTCAACAAAAATCTCAACTTCATCACCTATTTTAATATTATCAGGGTCAGGGAATTCATCAATTGAAACCCTTACATCTGATTTAAACCCGATATCAATTAAAACGTCATTACCCGATATGGCAACAACTTTTCCTTTTGCTATCTCGTTTTCTTTTATAACATTAAAGGTCTTTTCGTAAAGCTCAATGTATTTTTTAAATTCTTCTTCGCTGTAATCTTTTGC
>JANPBV010000136.1:0-1893 GCA_031430615.1 Ignavibacteria bacterium
CTAATTGATTCATATCCCTGTATCACGGAATTAGATCCCTTTGAAATTGTAATTTTATCAATAGACGTTCCGGCAATACTCGAGATGCCGTATTTAACGTTTAAACCGGACATAAGAGGCATGTTATCTATCAATAGCTGGGTGTATGCGCCTTCGAGTCCTAGTATCTTTAGCTCTTTTGCATCAGTGATAATATCTGTTACCGCAACTTCGACTGAAGAATTTCTGCCAAAACACCCAGCAAGGTCACAGCATGATTCCTTAACAAGTTCCTGTGATGATATCACTTCAGTTTTGGCATTCATATTGCCAAAGTAGGTCGATTTCTTGGTATCTTCTACATTTATAGTAGATGTTGACATATTTGGCACCAATAACACTTCAACCTGAAGCTTTTCTGCCGCATCAACAGTATCGGTCTTATAGCCGGCGTATGATACAACAAGCCGTTTATCTGTAATATTGGTGAGTGTAAGCTCAAATTTACCTGTTGAATCTGTTATTGTTCCTTTAGTGGTACTTATCCATTTCACAACTGCGGCATCAAGCGGCAGCTTTTTGCCTTCATCATCACCAAAGATATATCCTTTAATGCTTTGCGAAAATATGCCGCCCGAAAATAACAGCAACATAATTAATATATTATTTACTTTAATTTTCATTTTAGTTTGTATCTCATTTATTGAATTTTTTCAGGTATGCTTCCGGATTTGCTTCAAATTCTCCTTTGCAACCTTTACCGCAGAAGTAATATTTCACTCCGTCATTAACAGTATTGATATCCTTTTTAGCGTCTGTATCACCGCAAGGCATGCACAACAAATGTTCTGAATATTTAGACGGCTCTTTTTTAAATGCCAAAATGCAGCCATCATTGCAAAACCTGATCTCTTTATCAATATATTTGAAGGTAGTATGCTCGCCTGATACATCATCTCCTGTTACGGGACATTTTAAAGATGTATCGGCATAAACACCGCTTATTTCGTTTTTTGAATATTCAGAATTACTTACTGCTGCTATAAAAATAAATGCTGCCAGTATGATATATAATTTCATATTATTTTTTTATTAAAAATTATTTATAAATACCCCGCTAAAAAAGCTGCAGGCTTTCAATTTTATGCCGATTAGAAACGATAGTTGATTTAAATTCTGAGGATGGAAGTGAAAAGAAGAATATTCGTAGTTTTAAATTTATGAATAACAGGCACAAATGCTGATGATTCATTTATGATATTAATTGAGTGCAAATTTACTAAAAATAATTTAGATATCTGTATTTTCTTTACAATAACAGGTAAGGTTATATCCCGCTCCATACTTTTTTCTACATGAACCTCACAGCATGATTTACTGTCATCTTTTATCACTACTTTACCGTGATCTTCATCCTCTATGCAGGGATTCTCTTTGCAGCACTCCATTTCACAGGTAATATAACCATTATCAATGAAGATACAATCACCAGTAGCGAGCGCAAACGCAAAGTTGCCGCCGCTTAACATGATAAACGCAATAAATATGCTGGTTATATTTTTAAAATACTTTTTCAATCTATACAAATTTAACACATTAGGTCATTAAAAGGAATGACATTTGTCATAAAATGTTCATAGTATAAAATATTTAAATCACTAAAAAACCTGATTTTAGATATGTTCAAGTTTCTTTTCTTTCAAATCACTTGATTAATTGACGCTCAAAGTTTATATTTGTTGATGATTTTTTACCGATGCTAAAATACTTGTACAAAATATTACTAACATACCTGCTTTTCCTAGCGTTTAATGCCTGTTCGCATGATTGTACGTCTAATTATTGCCAAACTGAGGGTATTGTTCATATTGAAGAACAGCATAATGATGACCATTCTGATGTATGTTCACCTAT
>JANPBV010000137.1:0-8175 GCA_031430615.1 Ignavibacteria bacterium
AGACCCTCACTCATATTTTTATCTAAAGTACCAGCAACGTAATCGGTATCAATGAATGATTTGCCAACCTCACCAATAGCATCTCCAATGGACATGGATTTGACTCCACCATCAACTAAAAACTTGAACTTTTTCTTGCAAAGGACTTCGTCATAATCATCAAAGAAGCTACTATCCATTGATTTAAGCGCGCTTGGCAATGATGTTAAGAATATAGCGCTTAAAGCCGATGTTTTAATGAAATTCCTGCGTGATAGTTTTGACATAAAAAATTATTATAAAATTTGAGAGAGCAAAATATATGCTCAACTAACCTTTAGAAGCTGGATACTTCCTTCCTCCCGCCAAGCGGTTTTAAGGCGCAGCACTTCGTTCAGGATTTTAAAAAGGTGCATCCTGTGGCGCATAATATGTAGGCTCTGCATCTCTGGCTCTGTTAGCAAACGCCGCATAGTTGTGGATAAACGTTAATTTTGCTTCGCCAATTGGTCCGTTACGCTGTTTACCAACAATTATTTCAGCAAGTCCCTGTACATCATGGAACTTCGGGTCATCCTTGCTGATATATATTTCGGGCCTGTTAATAAATATAACTACGTCAGCATCCTGCTCAATTGCGCCTGATTCCCTTAAGTCAGAAAGCTGAGGGCGTTTTTCCTTGCCCGCTCTATCTTCAATCTTGCGGCTTAACTGTGATAACGCAACTACAGGAATATCAAGTTCCTTTGATAATTGCTTTAAACCCCTAGTTATGTATGC
The DNA here is from genome assembly GCA_031430615.1 of Ignavibacteria bacterium. GTDB lineage: Bacteria > Bacteroidota > Ignavibacteria > Tepidaquicellales > OLB5 > OLB5. Next base: position 760 of record JANPBV010000137.1, read on the forward strand.
AATTTCAAGATGCCTGTCCATATTACCCTTATTTGATACTTCCATTAGCTGTAGATAATCAATCATTATCATATCAATATCTTGGGTCATTTTCAATCTTCTTGCTTTTGACCTTAACTCTAATAAACTTAAAGGTGTTGAATCATCAATAAATATTTTTACTTTGTCAGACATTAGTGTTGGGGCTTTCTTGGCAATCTTACTCCATTCACTTTCAGGTAATGTTCCCGTCTTAAGTTTTGATATATCCACCTTTGACTCCAGACATATAAACCTCAAAGCAAGTTCACGATTACTCATTTCAATTGAAAATACCCCTATTTTTTTCCCATGATCAACTGCTGCATTTCTGGCAAAGTTTAATGCCAACGCTGTTTTACCGTGTGATGGTCTGCCTGCTATGATAATAAGCTCTGATTTTTGAAACCCTCCTGTTAATGCATCAAGTTCTTGATATCCTGATGGAACACCGAATATACTTGCACCTTTTTGATGTCGTTCATGAAGAATTTCGACATATTCCATAGTTGTTTTAACTTCATCTTTGATAATCGAATACTTCTTCTTATGCAAATAATCTGAAACTTTTAGAATTTCTTTTTGAGCAGTATCTAAAACAACTGTAGTTGATGATACTGAATTAAAACTGACTTCTCTTAAGAAAAAAGATAACTGTATCATGTATCTTTTTATCCAATATTCAATCAATAAATTTGCTGCAAATTCCATCGTTGGTTCGGACATATATTCAACATTTCCGGCAATTTCCGCCAATTTTGATGGTCCACCAATACTATCCAATTCACCACTAAATTTTAATTCTTCAGTAACAGTTAACAAATCTATAGGCTCATTTCTTTCGCTTAAGCTACTTATACATTTGAATATCCTTTGATGACTATCTACGTAAAAGTTGTTTGAACTGATTAATCCAGTTGCAACATCTACCATATTTCTGTTCATCAATAAACTTCCAATAATCTTCATTTCTAAATCTACACTGTGAGGTGGTACTTTATTTTCGTATGCCTCAAGCATAGGGTTTTCGAGTACTTTGAAATCAAAAATATTTGTCGGTTGATTTTTAGCCACTTTTGTTTAACTTAAACTTAGTAAAATCAGTTATTAAGCTATCAACACAAATTTACATGTTGTTAACAAAATATGTACTTTAGCGTACATTTAAATTTAAGACATAAAATTTGATATTCAAATACAAAAGGGGATAATATTAATAGGATTTATATCTCTTTTTTTGATTCAAGTTTTTTTCCGGTTATCTGCTCGTACATCTCTTTTAACTGCAGCATATCTTCCCAGGTAGGTCTTTTCCAGTTAGGGTTCCTTAACAGCGCTGCGGGATGGAATGTTACTCTTACTTTCCATCCTTTATAATCATGGGTCTTACCCCTTAATTTAGCAAGCGGTTCCTTGGTTTTCAATAAAGTTTCTGATGCCACTTTCCCCAGCAGTAAAATAAGTTTTGGATTAATTAATTTCAACTGCTTATCAAGGTAGGGTTTGCATACTTCTACTTCTTCAGGTAACGGATTGCGGTTACCCGGGGGACGGCTTTTTAGAATATTGCAAATAAACACGTCTTCACGCCTGAACCCTGTTGCTTCGAGTATCTTATTCAGCAATTGCCCTGCCCTGCCTACAAATGGCTCACCCTGGGCATCCTCATCGGCTCCCGGGGCTTCGCCAATAACAACAACCTCTGCGTTTGGATTGCCAACACCAAATACAAAATTTGTCCTGGTCTTCCACAGGTCACACTTTTTACAGTCTTTTATCTTCTGATTAAGTTCATCCAGTGTTTCAGCAAATTCCCATTCTTCACGTTTTATATTCTCATTGCCAAAAATATCAATTTCAGCAACGGCAGCTTTATCTTTTACAACAACCGTACTTGTTTCAGACTTTTTCTTTTTTACGGTCATATTTTCTACAGGCAACTCCAATAAATTACCCGGCATTATTTCAGGAATTTCGTTATCAATATACAACTTATCTTTATAAAATCTATCGAAGTTCTTTATTATACTTTCGGTTTCAGTAATTACCTTATTTAATTTATCATTACTCATAATTAAATAGTTACTAACTTATCAAGTATCTTCTCAGCCGCTTCGAATTTTGTCATTTTATCGTAAAGAGTAACATTAAAAGATTTATCGATAATTGAAATTACATTTGTATCAGTTTTAAATCCTGCGCCTTCAACTTTTGGATTATTAACGACTATCATATCAAGATTTTTTCTTTTGATCTTATCTTTTGCATATTCAATTTCATTTTCAGTTTCCAGAGCAAATCCAACCAGTTTATAACCTGATTTATTCTTACCCGCATATTCAAGTATATCAACTGTTCTTGTTGTTTCAATTGAATAATTCTCACCCATTGATTTCTTTAATTTACCTTTAACAACATCTATAGGCTTATAATCAGCAACTGCGGCTGACATAATGACAAAATCCTGCCCTGCTAGATTATCCTTAACAGCATTAAACATTTCATCTGATGTATTCACTTCAATTCTATTAACATTTCGCGGAGTTTTAAGCATTGTGGGTCCACTAACAAGTGTTACTTCTGCTCCCCTTCGAACTGCCGCTTTTGCTAAATTGAAACCCATTTTACCGCTGGAGTAATTTCCAATAAACCTGACATCATCAATTGGTTCATTGGTCGGACCAGCGGTAATCAAAATTTTCTTTCCTTCCAGATCCTTTTTAGCTCCACTTAATATTTCAGCAGTATAATCATAAATTGTTTGAGGTTCGGGTAATCTTCCAATCCCGCTTAGACCGCTTGCTAGCTCGCCTGTTTCAGGTTCAATTACCCAATAGCCAAGCTCCTTAAGCGAGGAAACATTCCGCGAGGTAGCTTCATTAAGGTACATATCTTCATCCATCGCAGGTGAAATAATTATAGGGCAGCGTGCAGTTAATACCGTTGCAGTAAGAAAATTATCGCTCATTCCATGAACAATTTTGGCTATTGTGTTGGCAGTAGCAGGGGCAATTACAAATATATCAGCCCATAAGCCTGTATAGACATGCCATGTTTTGGTTTCAACAGTTGAAGACTTATTTGGATCAACTTCAGGGAACATGTTTATCATTACTTCGTTGCCGGATAAAGCTGAAAGGGTTACAGGTGATACAAAATTTAAAGCCGAAGGAGTCATAATAACTCTAACCTCGGCTTCATTTTTTTTAAATAATCTTACAAGTTCGCAGCATTTATAAGCTGCTATTCCGCCGGTAATACCAAGTAATATTTTTTTTCCTTTTAACTGCATTCACTTGCTTTGATACAATATTAAATAATACAATGATAAACCGGTAATAAATTTTATTAAATCAGATTAATCTTCAATGTTTTCGTTGCGGACTCTGAACTCAAGGTTATCATTGAGCAGTTCATTCAAACCGCTTTCTGTGGTTTTTGGTCTTGTCTCAAATTCAATACTGATATTCATTTTATCTTTGCTCACTACAGAGTCATCGCTGTCATCATCAATTTTGATCAAAGGCTCAACACGTGTATTGTATTCAAGCTTTTGTTCATCGTTAATCTGACGGGCGCGTTTTGCCGCAACTACAACTGCTTCATAAATATTTCCGGCTTTTGATTCTACTTCTTCAATTTCAAGAGGTGTTATTTTCATTTTATTACTCCTAAAGATGCTTATATTTTATTTATTATTATTTTTTCTGTTTCCTGTACTGCAATATCAATGCCTTTGCTGTTATCTACAATAAAATCGAACTTATCTTTTAATCCAACTTCCATTTTTATCCTTGATAACCTTTTCTCAATCTGCTCACCGGTTTCAGTATTCCTGAGTTTAAGTCTTCTAAGCAGTTCATCATAAGGAACATCAATAAATATTGTGATAGATTCAGGGTAAATTTTCTTTATAGATAATGCGCCTTTTACATCAACATCAAATATCATGTGCTTATTGCTCTTTAAGAATGGCTCTGTTTCACTTTTTAACGTACCGTAATAGTTACCATGAACTTCTTCAGTTTCTATGAATTCATTGTTAGCTTTTTTTGAATTGAATTCATCCAGTGAAATAAAATGATAATCCTTACCATCGGTTTCACCCGGTCTTTTATTCCTGGTTGTGGCTGAGACAGAAAATGTAATTTCAGGGATTTTTTTGAATAATTCCCTGATTATTGTCGTTTTACCGGCTCCGCTTGGCGCGCATATTACAAAGAGCATATTAGCTTAATCTTAAATATCGTTATATTTTTGGTTTATTAAAAGTCTTAAATATTTGCAGAAAAGTAGCATTTTCGTTGAAATCAAGCACACCTCTTGTCATTGGTGCGCCATGCCTGCGGCAGGCAGGTAGGCAGGAATCTTTTACCATTCAAATAGAATCGTGGTTCAATTCAAAGTTTTCGTTTCTATCAAACAATAGATTCCCGCCTTCCATGCCGTAGGCAGGCGTAGCGCGGGAACAAGGTTTGTTACTCAATATTTGCCAATTGTTCCTTGATTTTCTCGAGGTCTTCCTTCATTTCAACTACATATTGAGATATATTTGAACTGTTGGATTTTGATGCAATAGTATTGATTTCCCTGTTCAATTCCTGCACCAGGAAATTTAACCTTCTGCCTGATAATTCTTTTTGCTTAACATTATTCCTGAAATAATTTATGTGAGATTTAGCCCTGATAACTTCTTCTGTGATATCAAGCCTGTCACTTATCATGATAAGCTCATACTCAAGTCTGTTATTATCAGCCTGGATGTTTGCCTCATTTATAAGCTTGTTCACTTTATCAAGCATCTTTTTCTTGGTTTCAGTAACGTTTTTCTCAGATAGTTTAACTACGATATCAAGCTTCTTTTCAATTGAGTTAACTCTGCCCAAAATATCTTTTTCAAGTACTTTCCCCTCTTTAGCTTTCATTACAACCAGGTCGTTTGCCGCGGCGGAAAATATTTTCTTGATATCTCCCCAGTATTCAGCAAGGTCATCATTATTTTCACCTTTAAATATTTCAGAGAACTTCAGGATATGCTCAAGCTTAATTTCTTCTTTAATTCCGGTAGCTTTCTTTATTCCGGTCAGCAGTTTATGATAATCCTTAACAGCTTCGGGTTTTACCTGCAGAGATACTTCGCTTGTGGAATTCTTTTCAATTACAAGCTGCGCCGATATTTTTCCGCGGGATACTTTTTGACCAATAAGTTCTTTTATATCAGATTCCTTATCTGAAAAAACCATTGGCATACGGCAGTTTACTTCAAGATACTTGCTGTTTATACTTCGAAGCTCAACACTAAATTTAATTTTTTTGAGAGTTTTGGAAGATTTCCCGAACCCGGTCATACTTATTATCATTTAATTCCTTATTAGTTTTAATTTCTTTTTTTCTTTTGGTGATATTACCGCTTTCTGGTTAAACAAACTATCAGGTTTTTGCATATAGTGTTTGCATAGCTCAAATTTAAGGTAATCAAATGCTTCTTCAACTGACTCAACAATATAAAACAATTTAAGGTCATCTTTATCTATGAGCCTTTTGTTAGCAAGCTCTTCAAGGTTAATGATATTATTCCAGAACAATTTATCATAAACAACAATTGGCATTTTTTTCCTGATCTTCTTAGTCTGTATCAATGTAAGCAGCTCGAATAATTCATCAAGCGTACCAAAACCGCCCGGCATTATAACAAGCGCCTTAGCAAGATATGCAAACCAGAATTTACGCATGAAAAAGTAATGAAACTCAAAATTAAGCGTAGGGGTAATGTATGGATTTGGATTCTGTTCAAATGGCAGGCTAATGTTGAGTCCGATTGACTTACCGCCTGCTTTCTTTGCCCCGCGGTTTGATGCTTCCATTATTCCGGGTCCCCCACCTGAGCATATCACAAAACGGTTGCCGGGCTCCTGTTTAATTGACCATTCAGTTAACATGCATGAAAGTTTAACAGTATCTTCATAATACCTCGACATTTCAAGATCAACCCTGGCATCAAGTAAATGCTGTTTGTTCGGATTCTTGAATTTCTTTATAGCTGCAAGTTTTTTATTAGCAATGCTCTTTGGCAAGAGCCTTGCTGAACCGTAGAATACAATGGTATCCTTTACATTTTCTTTTCGGAACCTGTACTGCGGCTCCATATATTCAGCCATTATCCTGAGTGAGCGCGCTGCGGGACTGTTCAGAAACTTTTCATCATTGTATGCTTTTGGTGCTTTCTTTAATGCCATAATTATTAGTTTAATTTAAGCTATTAGACTACAAAAGTCTTATCGTTTTATGATTTAAAATTTTTATTACTCATTACTCATTGATCATTATTAATTGTTAAGCAGTCTTCCTCCATCAATTGGAATTATATGACCGGTTAGATATTTACAGTCTATGATAAACTTTACTGCTGAAATTATATCTTCAGGTGTACCATATTTCTTAAGCGGTATTTTTGATACATCAATTTTTGAAGGTGTCCCCTTTTCCTCATCTTTAATAACTATTGTACCAGGCGCTATTGCGTTAACGCGTATCTTTGGAGCAAGCTTTCTTGCGAGCAGGTATGTAAGCTTAATGATACCCGTTTTTGATATGCTGTATGGCATTAATCCTGTCCAGTTTTGCAAGCCGCCAAGTGATGCTATGTTAATTACAAGTGGTTCTTTCGCTTTGCCCAGGTACTTTAGAGCAAATTGAGTAACAAAAAGCGGCGCTCTTAAGTTTACTGCAATGGTGTTATCAAACAATTTAGGAGTAATACCCGAAAATTCAACTTTTTTTATGACACCGGAATTATTTACAAGAAGGTCAATCTTTTTAAAATCAACTCCAATTTTATTTATTGTACTCTTAAGTTTAGTGATATTTTTAAGATCACATTTATAAAACTTAAATTTAATTCCGAATGATTTAAGCTCTGTTTTTGTTTTATTAAGATCTGATATTGGGCTTGAATTATAAATTATCGCAAGGTCATACCCCAGACCAGCCAAAGCCAGAGAAATTTTCTTCCCAAGCCTTCTTATGCCGCCTGTAATGAGTGCTGTTTTATTCATTCTTTAAAAACTTTAAAAGCCAAAATCTGCCTTTGCTTTATGCTTTGACATTTTGGCTTTGACATTTGAAATTGCTGAGTGCCCTCGAGAGGAGTCGAACCTCTGGCCTGCGGTTTAGGAAACCGACGCTCTATCCATCTGAGCTACGAGGGCGGGTTGTAAAAAATGTTTTATTTATCCATCTGAGCTAACTTTCCTCACTCTGTTCGGCAAGTCAAGACTTCTCCTCACTGCGTTCGTTAAGTCAGGCGAGGCAAAGGTTGAAAACATATGATTCTGTATCCATCTGAGCTAACTTTCCTCACTCTGTTCGGCAAGTCAAGACTTCTCCTCACTGCGTTCG
>JANPBV010000138.1:0-21641 GCA_031430615.1 Ignavibacteria bacterium
AAAGATTCCATTAAGCCAACTGATTCAAATTTGACAGGGCTGACAGACAGTAATGGAAATCCGAATGATACAAACCAGCAGCTGAGCGAAGAAGAATTCAAGAAAAAGAACCCTTGGTTCTATCTTGTTCGTCCTCAGCAGTTTAAAGATGGTTCACTTGCATGGTTTGTTCGTGAAGCAGATAAACCGAATGTTCTCAGAATACTTGCAAAAAAAGAGATCCAGGATCTGATTCCAACAGATGTTAGTTTTGCCTTCAGTAACCGTTCAACTTTTGTAGATGGAGGCGAAAAGATTTATCAATTTTATGTACTGAAGAAGGAACCTGAATTAACCGGAGGAGTTGTAGTAAACGCCAGATCAAACATAGATCCAACCAGTAACTCGGCTGTTGTTTATATGGAAATGGACAGTGATGGTTCCGCTGACTGGGCAAGGATTACAGGTTCAAATATAAATAAACAGATAGCCATAGTTTTGGATAACGTTGTATATTCAGCACCTGTTGTAAGAAGTAAAATAACCGGAGGTAATTCACAGATTGAAGGTATGGCAAATATCCAGGAAGCAAAACTTCTTGAGATAGTTCTAAAAGCGGGTGCTCTCCCTGCTCCGTTAACAATTATCGAAGAAAGAACAGTCGGACCCTCACTTGGAGAAGATTCAATCCAAAAAGGTCTATATTCATCTTTAATTGCTTTAATACTTGTTGCACTGTTTATGATATTTTATTATCATTTTGCTGGAGGAGTTGCAAATATAGCTTTATTATTTAATATGCTATTTGTATTGGGAGTTATGGCAAGTTTTCACGCCACTTTAACGCTTCCCGGGCTGGCAGGTTTAATACTTTCTATTGGTATGGCAGTTGACTCAAACGTGCTGATCTATGAACGTATACGTGAAGAGCTCAATGGTGGAAAACCAATGAGAACAGCAATTGAAATTGGATACAAAAAAGCTTTCTCTGCAATTTTTGATGGTCACGTTACGTCTATTATCACTGCAATAATACTTTACCAGTTTGGAACTGGTCCTATTCAGGGTTTTGCACTCACTCTTCTTATTGGTTTGATTGCGAACTTATTCACAGCTATTGTAATGACAAGGATCATTTTTGATATAATGACCAACAAGGGTAAATCCACAATTAACTTCGGATAATTTAGAAAGAATATTCTATAATGCAATTTTTTCATAGTACAAATATTGATTTTTTAGGCAAAAGAAAAATGTTCTATCTTGCCTCCACCGCTCTTATCGTTATTGGCATGATAGCTTTTTTTGCCAAAGGACTTGTAATAGGTATAGATTTTGCCGGAGGTACTGAAGTTCTTGTGCGCTTTCAAAATGATATTGAGATAAACAGTATCAGAACAGCAATGGACAAATCAGGTATTACCGGATCAGAAATAAAAACATTAGGAAATGATAGAGATATACTTATCAGAACTGCGGAGCCCGGCGAAGGTACATCTGTAAGTGAAAGGATAAGTGAAGGTTTAACTAAAAATCTTCCTGGCAATTCCTTTGAAATATTAAGAATGGATAAGGTTGGACCTAAGATAGGTAAAGAACTGTCAACATCTGCTATTTATGCTACTATTTTTTCTTTAATTGCTATTTTGATCTATCTGGCATTCAGGTTTGAGTTCCTCTATGCACTTGGCTCGGTTGTAGCGCTGCTTCATGATGTTTTAATGACTCTTGGAATTGTAGCACTCACAGGAGCGTTTTTTCCTTCTATGAACCTTGAATTAAACCAGGGAATGGTAGCCGCGTTTTTAACACTTATCGGTTTTTCAGTAAACGATACTGTTGTAGTATTTGATAGGATAAGGGAAAATATTAAACTGTTTAAAAGTGAAAGCATCTTTTCTGTAATGAATAAAAGTTTAAATTACACGCTTAACAGAACAATTATTACAAATGGTACTGTATTTATAACTGTATTAATACTTTTAATTTTCGGTGGTGAAGTTAACAGAAGTTTTGCTTACACATTTTTGATTGGTATCATAACCGGAACATATTCATCAATTTATGTTGCAGGTGCCTTTGTTGTTGATACAAAAAACTATCTCGATAAAAAACACATACCGGTTTCGCGCAAAGTTGCTGCAACTAAAACTTAAATACCGGTTACTTTTGTTATTTTTACCTGCTTAGTAAAAAAATAAATTATCAATAAAGTATGCCTGCTGAGTCTATTCTTGGGTTGCAATGGGGTGATGAAGGAAAAGGAAAGATTGTTGACCTTCTTGCCCAAAACGCTGATTTTGTTGTCAGATACCATGGTGGAAACAACGCAGGACATACAGTAGTTCTCGGGGAAAAGAAATTCTTTTTTCGCCTTATCCCTTCCGGAATTTTTCATAAAAAAACAACCGCAATAATTTCAAACGGTGTAGTTCTTGATCCTGAAGTGCTAATCGGTGAAATGGATATACTTAAAAAAGAGGGCGTTAACCTTAAGAAGAAACTCATAATTTCACCACGATGCCATCTTATACTTCCCTATCATAAAGAACTTGATATAGCCTATGAAAATTCGAGAGGCAAACATAAACTCGGAACAACAAAACGCGGTATAGGTCCTGCTTATTCAGATAAAGTAAGCTATAATGGCATTAGGGTATATGACCTCATTGATTGGAATGAATTCTCTGAAAAGTTTAAATTCCAGGCAAAGATTAAGAACAGGATACTTAAAACATTTGGTGTTAAACCTATAAATATCAATTCAGCGTTAACTACATTAAAGAAACAACGCTCGCGCATATTGCCTTTTGTTAAAGATGCCTTTGAAATTTTAAATGACGCAGTTTCACAGAAAAAAAGGATACTATTTGAAGGCGCGCATGGAATTATGCTTGATCTGGACTGGTCACCTTACCCCTTTGCAACAGCTTCAAATACCGTTGTAGGCTCTGTAAACACAGGCTCAGGTCTTCCATACAGGTCTTTAAACAACGTAATTGGAATAGTTAAAGCATTTACATCCCGTGTTGGGGAAGGACCGCTGCCAACTGAGCTGCATGGCAGGCTTGCGGATTCAATCAGGGAGCGCGGCGGTGAGTATGGTACTACTACAGGCAGACCACGCAGAATTGGCTGGCTTGATCTTGAAGCTGTAAGATTTTCATGTAAAATAAATAATGTAGATGAAATTGTTATTACCAAGCTTGATATCTTAAGCGGATTGCTCGAATTAAAGGTTTGCACCGGCTATACAATTGGCGGTAAGAAAGTTCATTATTCAGAGTGTGGTTATAAAGAACTGGCAAAAGTTAAACCGGTTTATAAAACATTTTCAGGCTGGATAGATGATGTTTCAGGTGTAAGAAAGTTTAAAAACCTGCCGAAAGAATGCAGAGATTATCTTAATTTCATAGGTAAGTTTCTTGGTGTTAAAGTAAAATTCATTTCTGTTGGCGCAGAAAGAAATGCTAATGTAAAGTTTTAAGAATAATTTTTAACAATAAAAAAGGCTCAGATATATTCTATCTGAGCCTTTTAAAGTTTACTGAATTTTACTTACCTGCTATTTTTGTAGCTTTAAATAGTCCGCCTTCTTTATCCATACCTCTAAAGGTTGAGTAATACCAGCTTCCTTCTAAGCTTCCATTTTTTACATTTGCAGTAACAAAAACATTTGCATCAGCTATCCTTGGATTAGTATTAATATTAATGAATTTTTTAGTATTACTATAATATCCTGTCAGGAATCCACCGGTCATAGTAGAAAATCCATGATAACTTGTATCGGTTGTCATTTTACTGATTGTATAGCTTCCTTTTACAAGGTAATCCTCAGTGTTCTGCTGAATGTTTATTGTATCAAGCAGCATCTGCCCTTCAACAAGGCTTGTGCCTGAACTATCACTGAATGTAAATGAATACGACCCTTTTTTAAGTGTGAGTGATTTCTCACTATCAGAGCCTGAACATGAATTAAAAACTATAACAAATACCAAAGATAACAATATGATTATTTTCATTTATTTCACCAGTACCATTTTTTTAATTTCAGAATAAACCGAATTATTATCTTTATTTACATCAAGCTTGTAGAAATATACTCCTGATGCCATATTATACAATGAAGCATCAAAATTATAGGAAAATTCCCCGATAGCATAAAATTGATTGTTTATCAGCGATGCTACTTCCCTACCAGCAACATCATATACCTTCAGATTTACTAATCCTTCCTGTGGCAGAGCGAACCTGATATTAGTTGATGGATTGAATGGATTTGGATAATTTTGACGAAGATCAAATAATAACGGTGCTTCTGACGAATTGATCGGATTATCGATACATAAAGCCTGGCTGTATCTTAATCTAATAGTATCACCCGGTAATGGTCCAAATCCCCTGTTAAAATTAATACCACCGCCAACCGGTATATGGCAATAACTCATAATTGTACCGTTTGGATTAGGTCTGGTTTGACTGAAACAGCTACCCTGCTCGGCAGCTACACATGAATCTATTGCGCCAATACCACCGCCATTAAATACAGGCCAAATACAAGCCTGAGTGTGTGAAGAACCAAAATTATGTCCGGTTTCATGGGTTATAACTTCAACTGTCCAAGAAAATATTGGAACATTATTAAATGTATTTTCAAGCTCACTGAAAGCATATCTTCCTGACTGGCTTCCCGGTTCGTATGACTGGCATAAAACATTTACCCACGCTATAGCACCCATAACCGGGGTTCTTGTTGAAAGAAGCTGTGCAAGATTACCACCCTGTAGATTATTTTTGGTTGCAGTTCCAAAGGCTTCTAATATTTCCGGTGTTTGACTGGTTGTATATACTCTGTATGGATCAGCACTTGTGTAAACAAACATGGTTGAAGTAAGTGAAAGCTGCAAACTTTCATTTTGGTATAAAATATTCACCTGGTTAAATACCGCAGTTACAAAATTTACAACATTGGTTTCATTACTGCCTTTATCAAGATACATCTGGTAGTCACATACATAATACATTTTAACTGGATTTGTTGTTGATGATGTTTGAGACCCCGGTGTAACATCATTATTACCTGGTCTGTAATTTTCACCGTATCCATCTTCAACATCGCAATGAAAATTAAACGGTTTTAATAGGTTCCTGTCATTATAATATATGTATTCACTGTTATCATTTTCCAAATGTCCAAGATTATAATTGCCAATATCAGTACTTACTATGCCCATTATGTCATTTTCAAAAATACTTATAGCCGCTATTGAATTAATATCACCTTTAACTATGCCCTGGTAATATAGCCCACGGTTGTAATTTATTGTTTTACCTGAAGAAGTTAATATCTTGAAATCATCAGGCATAAAATTAACCTGGCTAAGCTCAAGCTCAACATTTCCGTATTCACCTGGAATATTCATCGTTATATTCTGTGATTTCCTGCTGTTTAGCTGCGCTAATGCAGTTCTATCTATGCTGAAAAATGTTGCGCGTGAAACTGCTGAAGATGTTATTACTGAATTATCTTTATTGCTTGGTGTAAATAAATTTACTGTTTCAAAGTTTGCGACGTTCTTTCTGCTGTTAATAAGCTCAAACGCTGAGTTTTTAAATTTTCCTGTGGTAACTTCAGGTTTTAATGCCGATGTATTTTCTTCTATGTTAAAAGCCGTAAAAGCAAAAACTATAACACATAGAAATACAGCAGCAAATATTAAGTTAATTTTGTATGCTTTTTTCATTATTATTTATTTTATTATTTCTGATGAATTATAATTTGAAGCTTTTGAATCGCTCTTTACATTGCCATCAGTGGTCTTCTTAGATGAAATTGTGGTGGTGTAATACAATAATCTGTTATTGTTGATTCCCGTTAAAACAAGTTCATTATTAGAAGTAAAACTTACACTGTATTGAATATTGGATGAAGTATAAGTCATTGTAGAACCTGATACAGTATAATCTCTCTGAATTGAGATTGTATTCTCGGGACACTGAAGTGTAGCTGTTCCACCGGTATTGTTTGGATAAGAAACAGTTTCACCAGGACATATATCCAGAGTTGTACCGGCATTGTAGATCAATGTCCAATTGCCCTGAATGTTCCCTGTTGCAGGAGCTATCTGATTTATGATATCCTCACAATCAGATCCCAAAAATGGAAGTGATACAAGCATTAAAACCGTAATAATGCGTATTGTTACAACTTTACTCATTTTTTTCATAAAATATAGTTTAATTTAATTTAAATATACTTATAGATTATTTAATTCACAATAAGTTATACAAATATTTACAATTTTTCTGCGAATACAGTATTTACAATTCCAATGAAATTATTCTTAGTTTTAAGTATTTTTAAGCCATTTTGTTCCAGTATTTCTGAATATTGCTTAACTGTGAGGAAATTATCAACCGATTCAAATAAGTAATTATAAGCATATTCACTTTTTGAAAGAGAATTACCCAGCTTTGGTAAAACTTTTTCAAAATAAAGTCTGAATGACCTGTTAGCTATGTTGGGTTTCAAAGGCTTAAACATCTCGATTGTCAGAAATTTAGCCCCTTTTTTGAGTACCCTGCTAATCTCTTTAACACATTCATTTAAGTGTTCAAAATTTCTGACTCCAAATCCAATTCCGCATAGATCAAAATAATCATTTTTAAATGGCAGGTGTTCAGCTTCAGCCTTAACAACCTGATTTAAATCCGGTGGGAGTTTAACTTTATCAATTTTTAACATTTCAAAAGAAAGGTCAACAGAAAAAATTTTATTTGGTTTTAATTTCAGGAATTCCATTCCAAGATCACCCGAACCGGACGCAAGATCAAGGATATTAAGATAATTATCTGAAATTGATGCCAGGTATTTCACCGCTCCTTTTCGCCACCGGTTATCCTGGTATCCGCTTAATAAATGGTTAAGCTTATCATAGGTTGGTGATATCTCATCAAACATATTACCTATGAATTCTTTATTCTTTGTATATTTCATATTTCTTTGCGAGCGAAACTCAACAATCTCAGGATTACTTAAATCTAAGTGATGTAATGGGATTAAGCCTCGAAGCCATGTAAGAAGGAATTACTGTTACCAGTATGCTTAACAGAATCGCAATTATCGTGATCGTAACGCCTGTATTAATATCAATTACCAGAGGAACAGTTGTCATATAATATATTTCCGGTATCGTGATAAGATTATACTTCAATTGAAGGAAACACAGCCCGTAACCAACTATATTACCAATAATTATACCTGCAATTGAAATAAACATTCCCTGGAAGAAAAATATCTTAATTATATCAAAATTCTTTGCACCAAGTGATTTAAGTATTCCGATAGTTTCGGTTTTTTCAAGTACAAGCATAAGCAAAAAGCCGATTATATTGATAGCTGCTACTATAATTATTAAACCCAGCACAATGGGAATAGGTTCTTTCTGCAGCTCGACCCATGTAAATAATCCTTTATATATCTGAAATACATTCCTTGCATTATTATTGGGATAATCTATCCTTGCTTTAATTTCATTTGTTACTTTCCTTATTTTACCGGTATCTTTTAGGAATAATTCAATCCCTGTAACATATGGACCCATACTAAATAACTTTTGGGCATCCTTCAATGATACATACAGCAAAACATCATCATATTCTTTCAAACCTGATTCATATATTCCAACTACATTAAACCCTTTTACTGTAGGTGTATTTGCTGCTGAAGGAATCCCAACAGTTGCAATTATAAAAATTTTACTGTTTACTTTTATTCCAAGTTTACCGGCAAGCTTATTACCAATTACAATATTGGAAATTGATGAATCAACCTCACCAAGTAATCCTGAACCTGATATAATTTTCCTTTGAGAGACAAAGACACTGTCTTCATTACGGACACCTTTTATGATAATGCCTTCGGTTCTATCCTTATACTTTATTACTGCTTCTCTTTGAACAAAAGGATGTGCCATTGCAACATATAGACCGTTATCGGGCTCCATTAGCTGCTTAATGACTGAATTATAGTCCGCTATCCCCTCTTTTTTGAATGATGTTATTTGTATATGAGATGAAAGGGCTATGGTTTTTTCGGTAATTTCTTTTTCAAAACCCCCAAGTACAGATACCGCAATGATAAGTGCGGCAACTCCAATGGCAATTCCTGCAATGGATATAAGCGTAATGAAAGAAATGAAGCTGGATTCCTTCTTACTTCTTAAAAACCGTTTTGCGAGAAATAAATTTACCAATTAATGTTAAGTATTATATTTAAAATTCCATTAAATAGCTTTTGATGAACTCCTCGATATTGCCATCCATTACGCCCTGTACGTTACTGGTTTCATGGTCTGTCCTGTGATCTTTAACCATATTATATGGATGGAAAACATAGGAACGTATCTGACTTCCCCACTCAATTTTCTTTTTTGAGCCTTCTATTTTATCCAGCTTTGCCTGTTCCTTCTCTTTTTCAAGCTGGTAGAGCTTTGATTTTAGCATTTTCATAGCGTTTGCACGGTTCTGGTGCTGTGAACGCTCATTCTGGCATTGCACTACAATTCCGGTAGGATTATGTGTTATCCTTATTGCAGTTTCGACCTTATTTACATTCTGACCGCCTGCGCCTCCGCTTCTGAAGGTATCAACGCGTATATCAACAGGATTAATTTCAATTTCAACATTATCATCAACAACGGGATAAACAAACACTGCTGCAAATGATGTATGTCGTTTTTTGTTTGAATCAAATGGTGAAATTCTTACCAAGCGGTGAACACCGTTTTCTGCCTTAAGATAACCATAAGCATATTGTCCTGTGACTTCAATTGTGCAGCTTTTAATGCCTGCCCCATCACCTTCGAGCAAATCAACAATATTAGCCTTAAACCCTTGCTTTTCGCAGTACCTAAGGTACATTCTCATAAGCATTTGAGCCCAGTCCTGCGCCTCAGTACCGCCTGCGCCTGAATTGATGTTCATAATAGCATCACGCTTATCATCTTCATCCCGAAGCATATTCTTGAACTCAACTTTTTCAACTTCAAGTGTAAGCTTTGCAATATCTTTTTCTATGACTTCTTCTAGTGTTGTATCTGATTCTTCTTCGGCAAGTGTTAAAATTGACTCGACATCTTTATATTTCTTATCGAGGTTATCCCAAAGGCTTATCCACTCATTATGGCGGGTAATTTCCTGCAGTATTTTTTGGGCTTCTGCGTAATCATCCCAAAATCCTTCTGCTGATGACTTTTGCTGCATTGATAAGACGAGTTCCTGCTTCTCATCTATTTCAAAGGAACCTCCTTAGGTTATCTACCCTTGTCTTTAATTTCTTTAATTCTGATTTACTGTAATCAAACATTCTATTACCCCTGAGCGTAAGCGCCACGCCTTAAAACCGCGCAGCGGGAGGAAGGAAGAGTCTAAACATCCTTTTGCTATTACGCTATATTTTAGTTTAATAATTAATTGCTAATTGTTATATTTTAAAGATGAATATCATGTAGAACCAAGATTAATACTCTCCGAATGAGACCCTTCGTTTCACTCAGGGTTTGTCAATCTCCATCATCAACAATGCAGAAGCTAAAGTCTTGCCCTGTGCGTCATTTTTGAGTGATACTGTTCCCCCGCCGCCGAGAGTGTTATGCAGCACAAAGTTAAGCGCATTTATGTTAGGAAGCTCATACCTATCAACACCGCCAAAGCAAATGCCCTCAAAATACTTTTTAACCGCATCGGCTGTAACTTTTTGTTTTATGACTTCGTAATCTTCCTTCTTATACGCAATTAAGCCAACATTGGCAGCATCACCCTTATCACCGGACCTGCCGTGGCATATCTCTTTTAATTGTATTTTTGCCATATTAATAAATATTCCTGCAATTGAGGGATTCTTTGTAATTTATTTAACGAATTCTACAAATTTAGCAATAAATACGGATTAATGAAATGTCTGCTTTTGTCATTCCCGCGAAGGCGGGAATCCAGACTTAAATTTTTAATTTTAAAAATAATGTTTGATAAGTTAGTAGTCTGAGGTTAATAATTTATAAGGGTTTTTTTAAAGCAAAAAAATTCAATTATCCTTTCGGATGCGCCTTCTGATAAACTTTCTTAAGCCTATCAACTGAAACGTGGGTATATATCTGTGTTGTGCTAAGACTGGAGTGTCCCAGGAGGTCTTTTACCGCCCTTATATCAGCGCCGTGGTCAAGTAAATGGGTGGCAAATGAATGCCGCAGAACGTGGGGTGACTTCTTCTTAAGCTCAGATATTTTAGATATGTATTTATTGGTTATCCTGTTCATTAATGCGGGATATAGTTTTTTGCCGTTCTTTGCATTAAAGATTACACCATTATCGTATTCAATGCCTTTTTCAGTGAAATATTTATCACGCATTTCGAGATACACAAATATTGTTCCAATTGCAACAGGTCCAACAGGTATAATCCTCTCTTTCCTGCCTTTACCCTTTACCCTGATTGTAAAATTATCCATATCAACTTTATCAATGGTGAGGTTAATAAGCTCATTTAAACGTATCCCTGAGCTGTACAGGAGTTCCATAATAGCTTTATCACGCTCCCCCCATATATCGTTACCAAAAGTATCTGAATTCAGCAGTCCAGTGAGTGATGTTTCTTCAATTACATTTGGCAGATTCTTTCCCAGCTTTGGGAAGACAAGATTACGTGAAGGATTTTCAGCGAAAATTTTTTTGCGGTTCAGGAATTTATAAAATGATTTAAGGGTAGATATTTTTCTTGAAATTGTTCGTTTTGAATATTTAAGCTCTTTATTTAATACAAATCCCGCAATAAAGCTCTTTAGTGACCCTTCATCAATATACTGTAATTCTATTTTTGGATTTGATTCTTCGATTGTTTTGGCGAGGTGTGAGTATAAGTCGTTAAGATCTTTGACATAGTTCATAAGGGTATGTTTTGAATAGTTTTTTTCGTTAATAAGGTATGCCGAAAACTTATCTATTGCATGAATTAAATTCATAATTTTACATACACCCGCTAAATTGCGTCAGATAAGCTTGAGAAATTAAAGTTAGCTACCTTCATAGCAGGCACATATATTGGGAAATCACCTGTTTCACTTCCGACTGCTTTTTCAGATGCCCCGAGTTCAATAATATTCTTTAAAATATTCATCGGACTTTCGTTAAATCTGAAATTTTTAACAGGTCTTGTTATCTTCCCGTTCTTAACTTCAAATACACCATCTCTTGTCAATCCGGTTAAAAGCATTGTTCTTGGGTCAACGGTTCTGATATACCAAAATCTTGTAACAAGTACAGCATCTTCTGATTCAGCTATTAACTGCTCAACTGATTTACTCCCGCCCTGCATTATAATATTTGAAGGATACGGAACTGAGGGCTGAGAAGTCTTCTCTGCCCAGAAGCGGTTCCTGTGCAAATTCTTTAATACTCCGTTTTCAAACCACACTACCCTGTTTCTTGGTTCACCACTTTCTGTAAATGGTACCGAAGGAGCATTTACATCTGTGGGGTCTGAATAAATATTTACTTTTTCATCGGCAATTTTTTCGCCAAGTAATGTACCTCCGCCTTTTTTCGAAAAATAGCTTCTGCCTTCATCGGCTCCGCGTGAACCCATGAAATCAATACAAAGATTAAGCATATCAGCGGCGGCGGCGTGCTCAAGTATCACGGTATATCTGCCGGGTTTTATTTCTTCGGGGTGAACGGAAAGTTTTGAGCGGTTAATAGCCCAATCAGCAAGAGCATTACCATTAATTCTATTTATATCAATATAGTTCTTTTCAAACCTGCCTGAACCTGTGCCGTCATTTGTCCTTACAGTTGAAGATAGCTTAGCCATAGTAGCCTTGTTATACGCAAATAGTCCGCTTGTATTTTGGATCGCAAAAATTGTTACCTCATCTTCCATATATCCCGCTGAAGTTACATCGTTGCTAACGGAATGCTCTATTACATAAGAGATCTTTTGCGACCTGTCGTCGCCTTTTAGATTTTCGGTATTACCCGAAAAATTAATTGCGCTCAGATAACTTTGACTGCCTAAAGGCGGCATAAATTCCTTGTTGTCAGGCGAAACCCTTGCGATATCTTCAGATTTTTTTACAGCATCTTTCAAAGAGGCTTCATCAAACTTATTGGTTGAAACTGAGCCTGTTTTCTTTCCGAAACTGCTTGAAATTGTTACTTTCAATCCATCAGAAAAACCATTGGTTGAAATTGAATTTCTTGCAAACCTTATATTATAAGTATTATTACCTTCCAGTGTTGCTATTGCTGAATCAGCTTTTGAATTGGTAAGTACTTTTGTAAGTAAGTTCTTAGCTTCATTTTCACTAAGTATCATTCGCCTGCCTCCCTGGATGTATTCAATATTTTCACTTTTCTGAATCTTGCAGGTGAGGAACCATGACTAACCGGTGAAACCTGTCCCGGCTCGCCTTTTCCGCAGAAAAATGAACCGCCAAGCTTATATTCGCTTGCATCACAAACCGCGTCGCATGAATTCCACAGGTCAACAGTATTACCCTGGTACGCAACATCTTTTAACATTCCTGCAATTTTACCATTCTTAACTTCCCAGAACTCCTGACCCGTGAACTGGAAATTATATCTCTGCATATCAATTGACCAGCTTCCGCTCCCTTTAATATAAATAGCATCTTCAGTATCAGCAATAAGGTCTGCGAGTGAAAGTTTTTTCTCACCAGGCTGAAGCGAAACATTTGGCATTCTCTGTATAGGAAAGTGATCCCAGCTATCAGCATATGCGCATCCGTTTGATTCTTTTTCATCTATAAATCTTGCCATTTCGCGTGTGGTCTGGTATCCAACAAATTTTCCGTTCTTTATCAGATCCCATTCTGTAGTCTTAACTCCGTCATCATCAAACCCACGTGTCGCGAGACCATCTTTCTGAGTTCTATCACCCTTAATATTAATTACGTTACTGCCATATTGCAGTTTATTAAGCTTATCCGGCGTCATAAAGCTTGTTCCTGCATAATTTGCCTCGTAACCCAATGCCCTGTCAAGCTCTGTAGGGTGGCCGCATGATTCATGTATTGTAAGCCATAAATGGTTTGAGTCAAGTATAATATCTCTTTTCCCCTCTACAACTGAAGGCGCTTTCTGTTTCATCTTTGTATGCTCAACAGCCTCTTCAATATCTTTCATGTAGTCATACTCCTCAACGTACTCATAACCTTTTCCTATTGGCGCTGTAAAAGAATCACGTGACTCAAAATTACCGGTTTCCTTATCAACAACCGTCAGATCAAATGCTGACCATATCCTGTGGAGGTCCTGTTTTATATATGAACCTTCCGAAGAGGCGAAGTATTTCCATTCATTAACCGCCCAGATAAACGAGCTGCAAAAATCAGCGCCAAGAGATTTAGCTTTATCATTTATGCTGAATAGGAAATTTACCTTATCATCAATTGATACTTCAAATGCATTTTTCTTTATAGGGGTAGTCCAGGTTTCATTATATACAGGAACCGCGGCAAGCTCAACTTTATTACGCTGAATACTTTTATTTGCCTTAGCAATTGTACAGGCAATTTTTGTAATTCTAACAACTTCATCTTCGTTGAAGGTACTGCTTGATGCAAATCCCCATGTACCATCAATTATAACCCTAACAGCAAACCCGAAATTTTCGTTATCCCTGATAGATTGGATTATTTGCTCTCTGGTTGATACATTCTGCGAGCGGAAATTACTTAGTCTGAAATCACAATAAGATGCCCCGTTATTTTTTGCGGTAAATAAGGCCGTATCGGCTGCCTTCTTAATGTAATCATCATCATACGATCTATGCCTTGGCACAGTATTACTGTTTGTGGAATTCAACACGCTCTCCCCAATTGAATTAGCAAAAACTGCTCCGGGCAAAGCCATAGAGCAGCATTTAATAAAATTTCGTCTTTTCATGTATGTTTAAAAGAAGTTGAAGTGCAAAATATTGATTTTATCTCGAAGATTCAACAGTATCTTTTGATTCAATTTCAACCTTATGCTTGCACTCAGGGCATTCCAGGAATTCACCTTTTTTCTTAGAGTACTTTTCAAGCATATAACTGCTTCCGCACATTTCACATTTGGTCTCTCTTGGTTTGCTGTTTGAAATAAAATCGCAATCAGGATACCTTGTACAACCGTAAAATGTTTTTTTGGATTTAAGCGCTTTACGTGCCAGTATCTCGCCTTCTTTACATTTTGGACATTTAATGCCAAGTGTAATAGGTTGAATATTTTTACAATCAGGGTAATTTGAGCACCCAAGGAATTTACCGTATTTGCTGGATTTAACAACCATCTGAGCATTACATAGACCGCAGAATTTACCTTCTGCAAGCTCGCCATGCTCTACCTGTTCACCTGGCAATGGCTGCGCATTTTTGCATTTTGGGTACTTACTGCAAGAAAGGAACCTGCCATTTCTTCCCCACTTTATTAACATCGCTCCACCGCATTTATCACATACAATATCAGTGTGCTCAATTAAAGATTCTTTTATTTCTTTGGTCTTAGTATTAAGGTGCTCAAGATCATTATTGAATGGAATATAAAAATCATCCAGTACTTTTTTATATGTCAATTCACCTTCGGCAATTTTATCAAGCTCTTCTTCCATTTGAGCGGTAAACTTAACATTTATCACATCATCAAAATGAGCGGCTAAAAGCTTATCAACAGTTTCGCCAAGCTCGGTAGCAAATAGTTTTCTTTCTCTCAAGTCTGAGTAAGTGCGGTTAATGATAGTTGAAACTATCATTGCATATGTTGAAGGTCTGCCTATACCTAGATTATCCAGCTGCTTAATAAGGCTGCTTTCTGTATATCTTGGGGGCGGGTTTGTGAAATGCTGTTTCTTGAAAAGTTCTTTAAGATCAAGCAAGTCGCCAACTTCAATTTCTGCGGGGATGGAGAATTTATCTTCATCATCCTCTTCCTCCTCTTCAAAAACATCATCGTATAGAGCTAAGAAACCTTTGAATTTTATGGTTGAATCAGTTGTTCTGAACTGGTATGAATTTTCCCTTTCCCCGTTCTTCAATTTGCTGAACGAATCTATTAAAAGTGTTATCTGGTCTGAAACGGAATTCTGCATCTGGCAGGCAACAAATCTTTTCCATATAAGGTCATATAATCTGTACAGATCAGGTGTAAGATCATTTTTAAGGCTCTCAGGTGTCCTGTAAACTGATGTTGGTCTAATAGCTTCATGGGCATCCTGTGTATTTTCTTTTTTCTTTGAATATACTTTTGGTTCAGGCGGTAAAAATTCTTTCCCAAAAGTTTCTTTTATATATCCCCTTGTTTCGGCTACCGCATCTGCGCTAAGCCTGGTTGAATCCGTCCTCATATATGTAATAAGACCCGTCAATCCTTCTTCACCTATATCGATACCCTCATAAAGCTTCTGGGCAAGCATCATAGCTTTCTTAGGCGCAAATCTCAGCCTTACAGATGCATCCTGCTGCAAAGATGAGGTTGTAAATGGCGGGTAAGGATTACGTTTAACTTCTTTCTTAATTATATCCGAAATTTTGAAAAGCTTCGTATTCAGATCATTTACCATTTCATCAGCTTCAGATTCAGCTTTTATTCTCGGATCATCTCCGTTGAATCTGAATGAAGTATCATTTTGTGAAATTAGTTTTGACTCAAAAACTTTATTTTTATCTCTATCACTGAAGTTTGCAAGTATGCTCCAGTATTCAGTTGAGATAAATATTCTTATTTCCTGTTCTCTTTCGCATATTAGTCTTAAGGCTACTGATTGAACCCTGCCGGCAGATAAGCCATAGTAAACTACTTTCCATAAAAACGGACTTACTTTATATCCCACAATCCTGTCAAGCGCTCTGCGCGCCTGCTGCGAGCTTACCAGTTTCTCATCTATCTGTAATGGATTGTTAATTCCTTCTTCAACCCCTTTTTTGGTAATTTCGTTGAAGAGTACTCTATATATATTAGAATTCTTTCCTTTGACCTCTTCAGCTATATCAAATGCAATTGCCTCACCTTCACGGTCAGGATCGGTTGCTATGAATATTTTATCTGCGCCTACGGAAAGCTCTTTTAATTCTGCAATTACTTTTTCTTTCCCCGGTATCGTTTCATATGTAAGCTCATAGCCATTTTCAAAATCAACACTTATCTTGCTTTTTGGCAGATTTTTAATATGTCCAACAGAGGCAATAACTTTATAGTTCTTGCCCAGGTATTTATTTATTGTCTTAGCTTTTGATGGTGACTCAACTATTACCAGTGATTTTGCAGGTGATTTTGCCATTTATTTTCTTAGTGCCTGTTCTTTATTTTATAATTAGTGTATTGTATCATTAAGGTTTATCATAACGCGGCTGTTTGCGTCATTCATTTCATCTATATCTAATAGGTATGATGCAATTATTGCTTTCATATCCTCTTTTGAAACATTGTTATAGCTTGATACCATTATTTTATCTATTATAAGATCAATATCCATATTATTGATAAGACTTAGCTCTCTTAGCTGTACTAAATATCCATATGCTTCAGGTGTTACAACATTCTGCTCTGCGTCATGAAGAAATCTCTGTGACCTTGTATCTGTTTTGGGGTCAATAAATATTTTTTCACCCGCATATATTTTTGAGTAAACCCAACTAAATGCCGTGTTAATTTCGTTTTGAGTGTAACCCAAAGTAGTTAGATTATCCATATCAACCTCTGCAAGCTGCTTATTGTTCTTAAGCTCACTAAGCAGAAAGACTATTATTTCAATTATTTTCTCGTATAACATTTTCGTTCTTTATTTACAATTACTTTCCCTTAATTGCATTTGCAGCTAAACTTTTAAATATTCTAATTGCTAAGATAGAAATTTTCTTTCTTCCTTATTAGTTCCTTTTCATTTTTTTTAGCATCTTTATAACCTGCCAAATGCAGGCATCCATGTATTATAACACGAGTGAGTTCCATTTTGTATCCGGAACCATAGATCTTGCCGTTTTTTTGGACAGTATCCAAAGAAATAAACAATTCGCCTTCAATTTGTTTTCTATTATCATTGTAAGGAAAAGTAATGATATCAGTGAAATAATTATGATTTAAAAAATCGCTATTGATCTTTTTAATCGCCTTATTTTCAACGAAATTTACAATAATTTCATTAAAATGGCAATCCTCCCCATACATTACTTTAGATACCAATTCCCTGACATAATTATGTGTAAACGGAAGCCTAAATTCGGGGTGGAGATTATTTATCAATATTGCCGATTTAGTTAGTATTTTAGCTTTTCTCAGGTTCCTTTGAATGTTAACTTATCTTAATATTCAACAAAATTAAAGTGTAACATTAACATAAACTCAAAACTTCTTATTTTACAACACTTAAAAATATGCAGAAATTTATTATTTGTCAAGTGGCAAAATTTGTTGAAAACCGAGCCCTTTATTGAATTCTTTATACTGCCCGCAGTAAAACAGGTAATTTTTAGCATTTTGCTTAATTTTTTCAATTTCTTCAGGCTTTAGGTCTCTCATTATTTTTGCAGGAACACCGGCTACTAATGTACCGCTTGGCACTTCAAACCCTTCTTTTACTACAGAACCAGCTGCAACTAGTGAAAATGAGTTCACAAGGCAGTTATCCAGCAATTTGGCTCCGATGCCAATTAATGCAAAATCGTCAATCTTACAGCCGTGAATTACTGCGCTGTGACCAATAGAAATATCATTACCTATAAAGGTTGGGAATTTCTTATAAGTAACGTGAACCATCGTTAAATCCTGAATATTTGTTCGCTCCCCTATCCTTATATAATTAACATCACCTCGTACAACAGTGTTGAACCAAATGCTCGAATCTTTGCCTATTTCAACATCGCCAATTACATGCGCGCCTTCAGCCACAAGTACTGATTCATGTATCTTTGGATATTTATTTTGATATGGAAGTATCATAATTCAATTAACAATTATCAATGTACAATTAACAATTAATATATCTCGTCATACTCAACCCTGTGCCGTACTTAATCAGGTATCGTTTCAGCATCTGTTTTTTTGGTTACATACTATAAACTATGAAACATACATACAATTAAAACCTGGCATAGATAAGAAACATGATTGGATCCTTCCTGCCTGAACTGCCGTTACGGCAGGCACTTCGTTCAAGATTAATATCTTGGCGGCTGCCAATTTCCGTGTTTCCATGATTTAAGCTCAAGTGTAATGCTGCCAATTTCAACCTGCAATTTTGCTATGAGCGGTATTCTTGCTTCATCATATGAAAACCATCCTGAGAAATCACCAGTTAAACCAAACACCGCTTTAAAGTATGAAAATCCTTCAAGGTAAACCGATGCAATATCATAATCCGCTTCACTAATTTCAACACTTGTTTTTTTAGATGAATAATCTATTTTCATTAACGAAGTATCGGTATGCATCATAACAGGCACATATTCAGCCTGGTCTTTATTTGTATTAGCTCTTGCAAAGTAAAATATTGAAAGTCCATCCTGGAACTGAGTTGATGTTAATATCTTTGTATCAATTTCAGTGTTATTATCAAATCCTGTTTTTTTAAAACTGATAAATCCGGAATCATTATTAAAATCACATACCAATACACTTTTCTTACCGTCTTTATACTCATATGCGGTAAACCTATGTGTAATTATCTTCTTATCTTTTAATTCAATTTCACTGATGAAGTCATAATCAACATTTACAATTGGTAATGAATTGTTCGATTTCAGCTTTGATCTGCAAATAAAAAAATTTTCCTTGCCGGGTACTTTTTCAGTGTTAAACTTTGCCCAGCCTATGTTAATGAACGAATAATTCACTTCATAATACAATTCTTCACCCTCAAACAAAACTTCTGATTGTGAAAAAGTCCTGCTGCTTGTAATAAGCAGCAAGACTAAAATCAAACCGGAATATTTTACTAAGTGGAACATAAAACCGGGTTTTTGAAAAAACTTTAGAAACTAAAACTATCTTATCTGAGCAAGTTTTTCTGCTTCCGGGAATAAAGTCAATGCCTTTTCGATCTGCTTATCGGTTGCAAGCCAAACTGCCATGCTTCCGTTATTACCCCAGATATCTCTTGCTATAATTGATTTAATACTTGTTGTAATAAAATCAAGGTCTCTTTGCCACTGCTCTTCGTTGAAAGGAATATTCTTTGAAGCAGCCAAGCTCTTAAAATCCTCGAGCATATTTGTTGTTACCTGGAAGTTATCCCTGAACTTTATGTAATCAGCATAATTTGATTTTATCTTATCCCGGTTGGATTCAAAATATGAATTAGCGTATTCAAGAAATAAATTTACCCTGCGAAGCTGAACCGAATAATCTGTCAATGTATCAAGTTTTACTATGAAATCAGGGGTAACGCCACCGCCGCCATAAACTGTTCTGCCGCCCATTGTTTTGAACTCAGGTCTTGATGTATCTTTTGTATCATTGTTATGATTTAAGTTATCACCTTCATCCTGGTTGAGAAGAAACTTTTTATATTCCGCGCCTTCATAAGGTTTCTGTATCAGTCTGCCTGAAGGTGTATAATATCTGGATGTAGTAACTCTCATTGCTGAACCGTCTGAAAGGTCATACTGCCTTTGTACTAAACCTTTACCGAAAGTATTTTCACCAACAATAAGTCCCCTGTCCCAATCCTGAATTGCGCCAACAACTATTTCGCTTGCAGAAGCAGAACCGTCATTAACAAGAACTATCAACGGTAAATTAGTGTATTCACCACCTTCGGAAATATATTCATCGTTATAAGAAGGTATTCTGCTCTTTGTATAAACTATTTTCTTGCCGCGCTCAATAAACATGCTTGCCATTTTGAAAGCCTGGTCTAGATAGCCGCCCGGGTTGTTCCTGAGGTCAAGAACAAGTTTTTTCATGCCCTGCTTTTTCATATCTGCCATAGCTTTTGCAAACTCATCATAAGTTGTAGCTGCAAATCTTGTTACTCTTGCGTAGCCAACCTCATCATTTATCATAAAGGATGCATCAACACTGTAAAGAGGTATTTTATCGCGAGTAATTTCAAAATCAATTAAATTCGGACTTCCGCCTCTTGAAATTGATACCGTTACTTTTGTTCCTTTGGGTCCACGGAGTTTTTTAGGAACATCTTCTCTTGTCATACCAATTGAACTGACACCATCAATTTTAACAATCTTATCTCCGCCTAAAATACCTAGCGCTTCAGATGGACCGCCTGAAATTGGAGTAACAATTGTGATAGTATCGTTTACTATATCAAATTCCACGCCAATACCTTCAAAGCTTCCCTGGAAATCTTCGTTAATTCTCTTTAACTGGTCCTGTGAAATGTATGTTGAGTGCGGGTCAAGCTGTCCAAGCATACCTTTTATGGCAGCTTCTGTTAACTTATCAGCATTAACATCATCTACATAGTTTTTCTGTACTAAAGTGAGAGCTTCGTTGAATTTTTTGACGTTATCAAATACATCATCCCCTGAAGCCGCAGTGTTAACTTTCATTCCCACTAAGACCCCGATGGAGATCAACATCAAAAAAATCGGTATCAGATATTTACGTTTTTGCATTATTTATATGTTTTCGTTTGTTTTTTCTATACTTATATACAGCAATATACCCAAATAAGTTTCATAATTAAAGATTTTAATTCAGAACCCCTTTTTTTTGCTGTTTTTACCTGTTAAGGATGTAAATTGAGATATTTAAATACGATGCGAAGCTAACCCATAATAAATATGGAATTAACAGATATGCAGCTGTTTTTGATATAGGCTTAAAGCTGAAAATACATGAGAAGATGAGAAGCCATAATATGATAATTACTACAACTGCAGGTAATATCTGGTGAAAACCGAAAAAAATTATTGACCACAATGTATTAAAAACAAGCTGTATGATGAACAAAAAAACCACGTTTTTATTTCTTTTGGAATCCAGTCCTTTTTGCCAAATCAGGAATAGTGAAATTCCCATCATTACATAAAGTGTTATCCAAACAGGTCCAAATATCCAGTTAGGCGGATTTAATGAGGGCTTACTTAGATCGAAGTACCAATTGTTAATTGAATTGATTGTAAAAATTGAACCAATTACTCCTGCAATCTGGCAAATTACGATACTTAATATGAGCTTTAATAAATTTTTCATAAATTGTTCCTAAGTACTGTTAAGAACAAATACTAAAAAGATTTAGTTCACTGGTATATTCATTGCGCATATTTTCTGCTTAATGCCGGGTTCGAATATTTTCAGGGTGTATATGTGATCAATAGGAGTGGTCTTATGGTTGTATCTCCATTATTGCTTGATGCAAAATTCAAACTTCTCAAAGGCAATTCAGTTTCTAAACTAAGCATCAATCCATTATTGGTTGAAGGGTTTTTTACCATATCATTTATGAATCCCGTTATATCTATTGTGTAGTTCTCAATTTGTGAAGTGCTTGCGGGAATGGAAACCTGATCCAGAGTAACAACTGACGGTTGATTACTCCATGTAACACTGCTATCGCTCCAGTTTGAAGTTATTCTTTGGAGCAAACAGGCATTCGAACCGTTGTTATTTCTGTGACCTGGTGAAGGTGAATGAAAGCAAGTAGGGTTATA
>JANPBV010000139.1:0-2260 GCA_031430615.1 Ignavibacteria bacterium
CACGAATTTTCACGAATTAACCATATGTTCCTCCGTTTGCTTGTGGTAGGTCCTTAGACCTGACGCGGCATTTAACCCCGATAGGGGTGGCATGTTTGTAGATAATGCCGTTCTTTTTATAATATAGCCCTGTAGGGGCGAAATGTTGTTTGTTGGTGTTAGAATAGGATTAATACTTCCATTCAGTATGGCTAACGGGGAAGCGGTTTAATTCCATCCTAAGTTGTTTCCATTCCGGCAGGTATTTATCCATCATAATAATAAACCGCTCATTATGTTTGCGTTCAATTAAATGGATCATTTCGTGAACAATAATATATTCAATACAATCGACGGGTTTTTTTATTAATTCAAGATTCAGCCAGATACGCTTTGCACGTGAGTTGCATGTCCCCCACTTAGTTCTCATTTTTTTTATGGCACATTCATTGACTGATAATTTCATTATTTTTTCCCATTTCAGTATTATGGGAGGAGCGAGTGCTTTTAATTGATCCCTATACCATTGTTCCAGAATAGCCTGCTTTTTAATTCTATCAGCATTTGGTCTGATCCGCAGCTCAATAATATTGTGCTTAATTGTAACTACGGGAGGCATATTATGTTCAATTACTTTCATCAAATATCGCCTGCCCAGATAAAAATGTCCTTCTTTGTTCAGGTATTCACGCGGTATTTCTCTGGCTTGTTCACGGAATCTTTTCTGCTGCTTCTTTATCCAGGCAAGTTTTGATATTGCATACATTCTTATGGTATCAATATCCATACGTTCAGGGGCTGATATATGTACTCTGCCAGATGGCGGATATACGCTAAGATGAAGGTTCTTAATATCCTTTAAGATAACATCAACTCTAATTTCACCTAACTTGAACATTTGCATATTAATATTCTGCCTGTTGTTTAATTATTGCGAAAATTCTTTCAACTTCATCAACGTCATTCAGTATTTCATATAAAGCGCCTTTAATGATCTGTTCCTTTGGCTCATTGCCTTTCCATCCATCAGGTTTAACAAGTAAAATCTTTTGATGTAACGCTATTGCCAGATTTTTATTTTTACCAAGGTTATTATATAATGCTCTTTGCGCCTGTGTATCAATTTCAGGTGGAGTAGTATCGGTTATCCCATTATGGACTCTTGAAGCAATAATTGCTATTCTTCTTAAATATTCTTCATATTTTATAGCATTAGTTTTACGTTCCTTAATAACTTCATTTAATAATGTGCTCATTTCCTCAAAGAAAGCAGGATCAATCAAATGATCTCTCATTATCTTCTGACGCACATTATTTTCTATCGTTTCAGCAACAGCAGTTTGATTCTCACGCATACCTTTAGGCAAAGAATTAATTGCCTCTGCAATTCCTGTATTATATATTATATCAAGCAAAGATAGATCACCAAACTGTGATATTTTCCTCGAGTCATCAGCCTGTATATAATTATCAATCAAATGCCGCATATCAGCTTCATACGTTTTTAGATCCAGCGTTTCACCGCTTGCTAACCTGATTTCTTCCCTGAGAGCTAAATAAAAATCAATTTGTTTTTTTATTTCTTCCTGCTCTTCAGTTGTATATTTCGCTTCATTCATTTCTGCGGCAATATTTGCGTATGCTCTTATCAATGCTACAGTTGATTTATATAAACGGGTTCTTTTTTCTTCTGTATTTTTCAGGTCTTCCGGTATTTCTGTATTACCGCAGAAGTATTGCTGATAATCAAGCTTAGATTTTGGCGGAGGAACGGGCTCACATAATAAAACTATTTGATTTAATGCATTATCCAGTCTTTCTCTGCCTTTTTGCAAACGATCCTGTAATAATATATCACAATCTTCCTGTTTGAACTGATCATAATCAAGTTCAGACGTATATACCGCTACAGCGTTTTCAACTTTCTTAAACAGGTCCTTATAATCTACAATGTAACCAAACTCCTTATCTTCTGTATCAAGGCGGTTAACTCGACAAATTGCCTGGAATAAACCATGATCCTGCATACTTTTATCAATATATAAATATGTGCAAGGCGGGGCATCAAATCCTGTGAGCAGTTTATCAACAACAATTAACAACCGCATACTTGCCGGTTCATGAACAAATTTATTCTTCGAAATATCTTCATAGGTTTCAGTTTTTGTTTTACCGGGATAAGGTGCTATATCTTTAAGTAATTCAGTATAAATTTTGTAAATATATTCCTTATCCGTTTCTGTATTGGCTCCTGTATCTTCAAGGTTAATATCTCTTGTTG
>JANPBV010000140.1:0-12030 GCA_031430615.1 Ignavibacteria bacterium
CTCGGTTGATGTAAGGACGTTTAATATTCCTTGAGCAAATATTATTTATTTCTATCCTATACAGGATAAATTGTCATTATTACCTAAAGCCTCAAAATCATTTGATTTTGAGGCTTTTCTATTTACAAAAATGAAATAATATGTTACATAAATTTACATGAAAAAAAGAAACTTATGATATATTTGTAAGGTAAAATTAATAAATCCACTAATTAATCAAAATATCATATGAAGACCATTAAATTTCTGCTTTCTTCAGCAATTCTCACAATTTTATTTGGCAGTAACATATTATTTGCATCATATCTTAATATTTCATTGGTTGATAATTCTACTTTCACTGCTGCAGTCAACAATATTAATTACAACAAGCAAACAAATGTAGTTGAAGTATCCGGAATTCCGGGCGGTTCTCACTATGTAAAAATTATGAAACAATCTGCACCGGGCGGTAACTGGAACTCCGTGATATTTGAAGGTTACGTTAAGATACCGGATAATTGTAATGTATATGCTTCAATTGATGAGCAGGGTAACTTTATGATCTACAAAAAGCTGTATGGTGATGTACAGGTCATTGAGCACCACAACAGCAATTGTAATTGTGACAGCGATGCATGCCGCTATTGCAGGTTTAAGAATCCTTACAAAGAAATAGGAAATATGAGTTCAAAGGATTTCGCTGATTTCAAAAAAGTGGTAACTGAGAGGTCATTTGAATCAACAAAGCTTGATATGACAAAAAGTGTTATTGATAATAATTATTTTTCGGTTAACCAGGTAAGAGAAATACTAAGCTGGTTTGCATTTGAATCAAACAAGCTTGATATTGCAAAATATACATTCAGAAATACCGTTGATAATAAAAATTACTTTAAGCTGTATGATATATTTGCATTCGAATCAAACGTAACAGAGCTTGATAGTTATATAAAGAACTATAAATAGAATATTTTAAAACAATAGCCCGGCAAATACCGGGCTTTCCCGTTGATGATAAAATTCATTTCAACTAACAGCTACAGAATTATTCTTTTTCCTGTTCATCATTTGCCAGTTCCATGAAAACGCCAGTCCATCAGCAAATGGATAAACTGCCTGATCGTCATCTGCATCTATTTTGACATTCACTTCCATTCCTTCCTGAACTTTTGGCGCGCCCATGGGATATACTTCCCATGTACATTTAGCGCGGTATGCTTCCTTATATGCGTTAGATACTTCCAGCGTGAACTCATATGCCTGGTATCTGCCGCCATTACCTGTTCCGCTCAATCCAACCGGGTGCGAGCCAATGATCTTTGCTTTAGCTTTTTCGCCGCGTCCAAGCCTGGCTTCCCTTTCTGCAAGTAACTTACCCCCGCTTTTGGATGCATACATGAAGAATCCAACGATTACAGCTATAACTGCAACTATTATAATTATTTCCATATTATTATTTTCTTATTATTTTTCAAGTAATAAATATTCAGCCACTAATTTCACGAATTACACTAATTTTATATATATTTTTCCATAAAGTTCAACAAAAAAAATTTGATGTTCATATATTTTAGTAAATACCACTTATCTTCTTTATTCCTAAGATTACCATGAAATAAATACTTTCGTGAAAATTAGTGAAATTCGTGGCTCAAAGCTTTTAAAACCCCAGTCTTTTTTCTTCTTTTATTTGTGTATCAAGTTCATTAACATCATCTAGAGTTATTGTTTTTATCATATCCGGTGTTCGCTGTTCTTTCGGAACCTCAGCAAGTCTTAAGTTTTGATTCTTAACTGCCTCACTTAATGATTTTCTTATCTCACGGGCATTACCAAAGAACTTATCTCTTGAACTATATAATGCTTTGATGTGTTTCTTAAAATACTCCCCTGCTTCATTATCCATAACCAGATCCTGTGATGTAATAATTGTTTTTGCAATCGAAAATAATTCTTCTTCGGAATAATCATTAAAATTAAATTTCCTGTCAAACCTCGATCTTAGCCCTGGGTTCATTTTCAGGAAGTTTTCCATTTCCCCTGTGTACCCCGCGCATATCACAACGAACTCACCACGGTTATCTTCCATTCTCTTAAGTATAATTTCTATTGCTTCCTTGCCGAAATCGTACTCTGTCGATCCCATAAGCGAATATGCCTCATCAATAAACAAAACACCGCCCATCGCTGCATCAATTTTCTCAGCAGTTTTTATAGCTGTTTGACCTATATATCCTGCCACAAGCTCTTCTCTATCAACCTCAACTAAATGTCCGCGTTCAAGCACTCCAAGTGCGCGGAATATTCTCGCCATAATTCTGGCAACAGTTGTTTTTCCCGTTCCCGGGTTACCTGTAAATACTGTATGCAATGAAAATGATTTTGTAACATCTTTGCCAATTTCTCTGTAATACCTTACAAGCTTAACCATTTCATGTATATCATTTTTTATCTCCTCAAGCCCTGTCATTTTGTTAAGCTCAGCAAGTGAGTCGCGCATTAGCTCTTCATCAGGCGGAATATCAACTCCTTTATGCTCTTTCTTTTTGAAGATATCTTTGATATCTGCAATTGTTATTGTTGAAAGTGCTGTTTCATCAAGCTTATCAGGTGTTGTACTGCCATCCATCACTCTTAATCCCATGTTCATTTTACCTTCATCAACCAATGTGTTAACATACCTTGCATTGCCAAATGTTTTATCTCTGTCTCTGTATGCTTCTACAAGTTTTGTGTAAAGATATTCTTCTGCATCCTTATTCAGGTCAACATCAATTTGTTCTGAATGATATTCCCCAATTTGCAAAAGTTCTGTCGGCGAGTAATCAGGGAAGTGGAAATAATGATTGAACCTTGATTTCAATCCCGGATTTGAGTCAAGAAAAAAAGCCATCTCCTCTGGATATCCGGCGACAATTACCGCAAGATCACCCGGACCATCAGAGAGTTCTTTCAAAATTATAGCAATTGCTTCTTTGCCATAATCCCTGTCACTATCCCCTTTTCTTGCAAGGGCATATGCTTCATCAATAAACAGAATTCCTCCCCTTGCTTTCTTGATTGCCTCTTTCACTTTAGGTGCAGTTTGTCCGATAAACTCACCCAATAAATCTGCCCTATCAACCTCATGAACATGCCCTTTGGAAAGTATTCCCAGGTTCTTATAGATCTTTCCCAGCATCATAGCCACCTTAGTCTTGCCTGTGCCCGGGTTACCTGTAAAAACTGAATGTAAATTTATTTTTTCTGAATCATCAAATCCTTTTTCTTTCCTTAACTTAACAAATTTAAGGTAATCAAACATATCATTAATGTTCTCTTTGATAGTTACCAAGCCAATCATTTCGTTTATTTCCTTCATTATCTCAGCCTCAGACATTTCTACCAATGGCTCGCTCTTGTTCTTATTTCCCGCTCCCGGGTTACTTTCTCCCGGCAGAAAAAATTTACCGGCTTCAGTATCAGTTTCTTCAATATCAGAAAATTTAACATGTAACGTTCCCAGTAGCTGCTCTAATAACATAATATCAATAATATAATCGCCCTCGTACCAGCTTCCGGGTTCTTTTCCGCCCCATCCACGGTTGAACCTAATTGTTGTCATATTATTGTTGTAAGTATAAAAATCCTTTATCTCAGCAACATTATCTCCTGAATTACTCCTTATCCTGATAAAAAACTCGCCCTGCCATGTTGCTTTACCGTTTTGCAGGTTATCACCTTCAATCTCAACCCACATATAGCGCGTTTTTGCCACGCTAAGAGTTTTCAGATAATTTCTCTGTCCAAATGGTGTATCTTCAAAAGCTCCCTCATAAAGTTTTATTGATGTTAAATTGAAATAAGGATTACCTTCGGCAGTAACTTCACCTTCGTTAACAGTATAAAAATATGATGTACCAAGCATTACGCCGTTAACCCATGCTTCCCACCTGTAAGCGCCTTTTGTCCAGTAAATTCCTTTATCAGATTTTCCCCAGCTATACCTGATGTATGTTATATCTTCGGTCTTAGTAACAGTTTGCGAGACAGGTTTATCGCAAAGCAAATAGTTATTGGCGTCAAATGCCTTAAAATTAACTGTTACCTGCCAATCTTCTTCATCATATTTAAGATTAAATAAAGAAAGCTCAGCGTAAATATATTTTATCTTATTCGCATCAAATACCTGGCGGTATTTTTTGACTGAGCCATAAAGCCACTCATCGGATCCGTGAACCTTTAGAGCTTTAAATTTGAATTCACTACCCTGTGCTGTAATATTGTTTACCATATCTTACAATCATAAATGTATGTTATTTTAATTTCAATGTAAAACAAAAAAGGCGCTTAAAAGCGCCTTTTCTGAAACCCGGAGATTTATAAGCATTTTACTATTGATTGATCCATGACCTTCTTATCTCAAGCTGTTCTGCAGTAGGAGATTTCATTGGTTTTATAACAAACTGGTCTTCAATTTTCACAAGGTATGTAATCGCTTTTAATGTCTTTTTAATTAAATTACTGCCCTTATTATTCCTTAATACTACAATTGTTACTTCATCACCATGCTTGGCAGTTTTTTCATAGTTCCCGCTTACTGCATTAAAATTATGCGCGTTTACTTCAACACCATTAATTGAAAATATCCTGTCCCCTACTTTCAATTTAAGTTTTTTTCCAAATTCATTTACCGCTGAAACCACAATCGACCTGTCTTCATCAAGATCAAGATCCGCTCCTATCATGGTTGGAACTTCTTTTTCAAATTTTTCAAAGAAATCATAGCCTGCATAATTCAGAAACTGTTTGTATGGTATCTTTTGCTTTCCTTCAACGTATTTACTGAAAAATTCCCTTACCTCATGATATGTCATTGCTGTAATTACATCAAATAGTTCTTCATCTTTAAATGATACATCAGGTCCATATTTTTGACCCAGTTCGCATTTAAGATTCTGTAAACCATATTTCCCATCAGAAAGATTTAATAGATATAGGTCAAGGCACATGTTTATTAAAGCTCCCTTTTGATAGACATTCCCGTATTGTGACTTATGCTTATCCAAAGCCCCCTTGCTTAGCTCGATAAATGGTAAAGTATCATTGTAATATAATGACGATATAAAAATCTTTTGCTGCATTTTATTGAAGAATTCATCAGGTGTTATTACGCCAAACTTTACCTGTGAGTGATGCGCATAATATTCCGTTGAGCCTTCATATAACCAAAGGTGTTTGCTCATTACTGGATTTATAAAATCAAAATTGCCTATTTCTTCGGAATGTATACCAAGCGGAGTTACAATATGAAAAAATTCATGTGATACCACATCTTTAAATGGCTGAACAAATTCCTCTTTTGCAATTTCAGGGTAGCAGAATGTTGTTGATTTAAAGTGCTCCAATGCTCCCGCTGCGTTTGATTTAAAACCGTTATCTGATAAATATACAAGAATAGAATATTTCTCTGTTGGAAGTTCACCGCCAAGATACTTACCCTGGGCTTCAAAAAGCTCTCTTGTATGCTCAACAAGATACGGAGCATTTACTTTTTTATTCGGCGAATAAATAGAAAGCAGTATTTTTGTGTTATTCACCATCACAGAAGCAGTATCAGGGATTGTATACATCATCGGGTTATCATGAAGATCAAAATAATTCTTTGGGTAGTAATAATCCTTATCGTTTAATGTTTCGCCAAGCGGCATAGATGTTGCACCGTAAAAACCCTGCGGCTTGGTAATTGAAAGTGTATAAGGCATATCTTTGAATCCATCAAAATATCCCACCAGACAGAAGTTATTAAGCATGAAAACTTTACCTGAATCAATACATAACCCGGTTGGCTCAAATACCACCGGTTTACTCTCTGAGTGATATGTATCTTCTACCCAATATGAAATATTTTTGAGGTTATCTGCATTACTGATCTCCCATGTATTAGTATCAAGCCTGTTTACAGAAAGTTCGTTTCCATTGTGGTCAAATGCTTTCATTTCAGTAACAAACCTGCCGAAATTATTTATTGTGTAAGTTCCCGGGACTATCTTAGGCATGAAATATTTAATTGTTGAAGATTTGATTTGTGGTGGTTCAACTTCAACCTTTAATTTATGCTCACCTGTTGCTTTTGTCAGGTCAATTAATGCTATAGTTCTTGAGTTACTGCTGATATCCGGTGTATTATTATTATCCTGTGAGTAAAGGTAATTTCCACTCAATGAAATGAATATGGCAAAGATTATTAACGGATTCTTTAAAATTTTCATTAATTTAGCGTAATATTATCAAATAATTGTTCTATACTATATTAGATGCTAAAAACCCCCTTGAGGTTTCAAGAGGGTTTAACTAAAATACTTTTTTTTAATACATTAAGTTCCAAAATAGGGTCAAATAAATGAAATTATCTGATAATTGACAGTTATGCTTAAAAAGGGGCAAAGTCTATTTTACAATATCTTCAATCTTTTATCAGTTTGAGCGACAGATTTTATCACATAATAAATAGATATACGGACATTAAAAGCTTGCTATAATAAAATAAGATATATATTCACTACATTAAAAAAGCCGGAGATTTATTCCCTCCGGCTTTTTTAAATTGTTGTAAAAACTATTTAATCAACATCATCTTTTTAGATGTTACAAACTCACCCGCAGTAAGCTTATAGAAATAAATACCGCTTGAGAGTCCAGTTGCATTGAAATCCACTGAATACTCACCAATGTTTAACTGTTCATCAACCAGTGAAGCAACTTCTCTTCCAAGAACATCAAATACTTTTAACTGAACAATTGTTTGCTTTGGCAGAGAAAACTTAATATTAGTATTAGGGTTAAAAGGATTTGGATAGTTTTGTGAAAGTGTAAACCGGTCTGCTACTGTTGTAATTGGAGTTAGTCCTGTCAATGGGGAAACAAATCCTGCAATCTTCAAATTACCGGTAACCCTGAATCTGTAAGCCGTTGTTACTGAATTAGTATTAACAATCAATCCATCAATGTTTGGGGAGTTAATAGAATAATCATTATCATTTGTCATGACAAAAGTTGAGTCATTCAAAATTGCTAATCCTTCAGGTTTTTCCTGTGTTGTATTATATCCATTTGCAAGTGCATCAAAATAAAAAGTTTTCTGTACAGGAATAATATTATTCTGGGCTAAACCCACAGAATCTTTTAATGCTTCAAGGGTTTTTCCATTATACAATTCCTGGGTTATCTGTGTTGCACCTGTTAAACTTATCCTGTATATTTTATTTGAAAAAGTACCATTTCTTGCAGCCTGTTCGATCACAAGGAAATCAGTATTGTTTATGGCTACTAACTCGCCGCATTTCCAGTCTCTTTCCCTGATGTTTGGAGGAATTGCAGGCTGGTGAAGATAAGCGAACATTCTTGTTTGGTTTGTTTGAGGGTCAATTTCCAGTAATCTATGAACTCTTGATGAATCACCTGTGCTTAACACCGGATTAGAAAGTGGTGACTGGATTATTGCGTAAATTTTTCCATTTGGAGTTATTGCCACACCTTCAAAGCCTCTGTTTGGTTTTCTTTTTTTAAATACTGTATCTATCTGCTGATTATTTCCATCTGTACTGAATGGCCAATATCTTTTTATTACTTCACCTGTATTTCCATTGATCCTCCAAACAGAAGGACCATATTCATCACACATCCACATATCACCGTTATTTCCTATTAATATACCTTCAGTATCAACTCCCCATAAATCCGGAGGAATAACAGTTCCACTGGTATCGCTCCACGCAACTTCACCTGTGCCGCCTTGTCCAGGAGGCAATGGCACACCAGAAACATTGGTGCCGCCAGGTCTTTTTATTGTAAATGAACTTAAAACTCTTAATGAATCTCCTTCCAGTTTAATCCTGAAGATCTTTGGAGAGTAGTTAGCAATAGGAAAATACAAAGTCAGATTACCTCCGTTACGCGCTGTTGCTTCTACATTGGGACCTCTATCTGTGATCATAAAAAACTCGTTAGTTGTCCCCGGGATGTAATAGATTCCCGAACCCATAGCGCCTTCTCTAATAGTTATTCCCTGTACTGTTCCTAAAATGGAGGGTGTTACCAACTTAAAAGTATCAACACCAACAACTTGTGTATATACTGTTGAAGCCGTAATAAACAACAAAAAGAAAAGAATGTAATTCTTCATTTATTCAATTTATATTATTTAATAAGTAACATCTTTTTTATTTTAGAAAGTATTATGTTTCCTTCCGGGTTTTTTACAATTATCCTGTAGAAATAAACTCCCGATGCCAGTCCCTCACCATTAAAATTAATTGAATTATACCCTGCATTCAAATTTCCATCAATTAGATTCTTTACGACCTCTCCTGTAATATTATACACATAAAGCTGCACATAAGAATCATTTGCTATTGAAAAAGAAATATTAGTACTGGGGTTAAACGGATTAGGGTAATTCTGAAATGCATCACTATTAACAGGCTTGCCAATGCTTACAGTACTTGCAAGATCAAAGAATTCATAATTCCCGTTGTAATCAATTTGTTTTAATCTATAGTAGTATTTACCAGTTTTAAGATTCTTATCTGAAAATGAATAACTGTTAAGTTCGTTAGTTGTATTATTACCTTTTATAAATCCAATTGGTTTCCATTGCGTTCTGTCTTCCGAACGTTGCAGTTCAAAACCGGAATTATTCAGCTCCGCTGAAGTACTCCAGTATAAAAAGGCATTATTCTGATTAACAACAGAATAGAATTCAGTGATTGTTACAGGAAGCGCGTTTCCGTTGGTTGATCCAAAATAAAAAGTATTATTTAGGTCTGGTAACGACATCGTCGTTCTGTTTACACTGGCATCAGATGTTGTTCCTGTTGCAGAGGAAAACAATCCGCCTGAAGCGCCTGTTGAAAGGACTAAAGACAGATCGCTTAAACTTGTAATATCAGGAATTCCCATACCCTCAAGCCGAAGTGAAACAGTAGTTAGACCGAAGTTAATTCCGTCTCCTCCTGAAATTATCCAGTTCATATTATGCCTTTTATCAATTGTTAGAGCCCCATCTGTGAAAGGAGAACCATACATAGTTGTCCCGGCATCATTGTTATGGATAATTGAAATTGTACCGGCAGTTGTAATATTAGCGCTGCTGAAACTTAAAGTTGCAAATCTTTTATCAGATAAATTACCCATTGGAAATAGTCCGATATTCCCTGAGAATGATGTTGGCAGACCGCTTGCCGGAATCCATCTTTTAAAAGTACCATTACCGTTAATTGAACCGGAAGTATAAGTTAAGGCTCCGGCATTTGTTCCTGATGAACCAAGTGCTAATAATGATCCGGTTTCTATGGAAATATTTCCTCCTTCAAGTCTCAATCCTGTAGCTGATGTGCCTCCTGTCGCAGCTAATGTAGTGTTACCGCCGGTACTTGTTAGTGTTACAGTGCTTGAAGTATTATTCTCTATTCTGATAACATTTACTGTACATGTTAAACCATTTGTTCTAATAGTTTGATCAGCAGTACCATTTAATCTTAATTCAGCCCAGGATTGGAAATTAACACCAAGCGCTGCGCTGTTTTGCATTGTTAAGTTACCCCCCAAGCGCCAGTTAAAAGCAAAAAAACTTACACCTCCAAATCCAGAGATATCCATCGTTGCCCTGTCTACTAATAAATTGTTTCTTATTAAAATATTTGGTGTCGAAAGATTATACGTATATGTTATTGATGAACCTGTTAATGATAAATTATTGTAAGAAGGTTCTGCTGGCAGATTTGTAACTGATGCGCCGGTATTAAACACTATACTACTTGTTAACCCTATATTACCAATTGTTGGAAATGTTGTATTACTTAATGTTAAAGTTGAACTATTGTTAATATCTATTATTCCTGTAACTGTATTTGATGATGGAATTGTAAAATTTAAAGAATTCGTACCGTCTCCAACAACTATTTTAGAAGCATAGCCTGATACAACCCAATTTGAACTTATTGTTCCTGTTGATGCATTCCATAAATTAAATACCTGCTGATTATCGGTAAAGTTAGCAGGATTTGTACCTGATCCATCTGTGTTTGTGCCCCAACTTGTAACTGATGTTATACTGCCTGAACCATTCCAGTAATAATTTGTATGCAAACCATTTTGCCTGACATCAATACTATCAATCGCAAAACTTGGTCTACCACCGCCGCCTGCTATTTGTCTTGAAACCCACCTGAGCTGAACAACAGGCTGATTGTCACATTCAGATGGCAATAACACACTAAATGTCTGGTTATTCAAGGGTGTAGTAACTGCAGTAGTTTGATTATAAACAGCACCTTGCTGATTAGCATAAACTCTTGAACCGGTTGGTTTAAAGCTACCGGTTGTACCTACCCGATATTGTAATTCAAGCCCGTTTACCCTATTATTGCTCGTTGTACCATCCTGTTGGTTTCTGATTGTCATCGCATCATATTTAACAACAATACTGCTGCTTCCAGTTGTATTTAATGCCAAAACAAGTCCAAGGTCATTTGTACCTGTGTTTAAAAAGCCGATCTTTCCATTATAATTATGTACATTGTTTGAATTCACGCTTGCCGTAGAATTTGCAGTAAGGTTTCTATCACCGGTAGCCGCAGTATATTGATAAGTACCACCGGGGTTTGTACTGTATTGCCAACCTTGCCACCCTGCAGGAAAGGTTGTTGATGTGTGGAGTAATGAAGAGAATCCTTGAGAATAAGGCAGGCTTTGAGCAGTTGGATTTGACTGGGAATAAAGGGAAATATTTGTAAAAATTAAAAAAATTATTAAGTTTATTTTATTCATAATAATATAATTTTGTAATTTAGTTATTGCAAAATGTACCAATTAACCAATAATCAGAATAAATACATATTGAAAAAGAAAAGTACTTTAACATAATTCAATTCTTCCGGTTATGAGTCAACTTTATTCAGGATATTATACAAATTTATAAAAATGATTTTACTGACAGATTAGCTTTTAGTTAAGATTAAATTAGAGGATAGGTTATTGGCGGGTAAATGGATTTAGAAATAAACTTAAAAAGTAATATAAATTAACTTAAAATTAATAAATTAACAGTATCTCTAATTATAAATCATAAGAATTTATTTTGAATACTATATTTTTATAAAACGAA
Source organism: Ignavibacteria bacterium (assembly GCA_031430615.1). Taxonomy (GTDB): domain Bacteria; phylum Bacteroidota; class Ignavibacteria; order Tepidaquicellales; family OLB5; genus OLB5. Next base: position 11,129 of record JANPBV010000140.1, read on the forward strand.
ATGAAATATATTGAATTCTTAAAATAAAAAAGAGGGTCAAGCCCTCTTTTTTGATACTTAGAATCTAAAGTTTTATTATGCTTTATCCAAATTATCGTCAGGGTTAAAATCTTCTGACTTATGCCTGATAATTTCTCCGCTGCAAAGATAAACAACATCCTCTGCAATATTGGTTGCGGAATCCGCAATACGCTCCAGGTTTTTTGAAATTGATCTTATGCTGAAATATTCTTTTGTTCGCTCGGGGTCTTTTTCAATGGCATTGATAGTTTTCTTCAATACCTGTTTTGTAAGCCTGTCAACTTCATCATCTGCGGTAAGTACTTCACGGGCAAGCGCTACATCTGTATTTACTAATGCGTCAAGGCTTTTCTTTACCATACTTTGTACTTTATCGCTTACATCATTAAATTCTATAATTAGGTTTAACTTCTCTTTTTTTGAGAGATACCTTGCTCTCTTGGCAATATTGGATGCTAAGTCACCCATTCTCTCCAGGTCATTGTTCATTTTCAGAACTGCAACCACAAATCTTAATTCCTTTGCGACAGGCTGATACAATGCAAGTATTTTTAAACATTCTTCTTCTATAATTATTTCAAGGGAATCAACTTCTCTATCCCTGGTAATAACTTCATCAGCAAGGGCTGTATCGCGCCTTTCAAGCGAGAGCATTGATCTTTGTATCTGTTCTTCTACTATAGCGCCCAGGCTTAAAATAAGTTTCTTTAAATTTTCTATCTCTCTTTGCCAGTAATGAAGCATAATTTATTCCTTCTTTCTAACCGAATCTTCCTGTTATATAATCCTCAGTCTGTTTCTGAGCCGGTTTTGTGAATATGTGACCTGTTGCGCCAAATTCAACAAGGTGTCCTTCGTAAAAAAACGCAGTATAGTCTGAA
>JANPBV010000141.1:0-8677 GCA_031430615.1 Ignavibacteria bacterium
GGAGAGGTTTGTTAATTAAATGTTAACGATTTATTTACTCAAATTAACTATATGACAACAAAAAAACAATATAATTTTTAGTTATTGAGCAAAAAATTATTTACTCTGTTAATTACTGTTTTTCTGCTTAATAGCTCTAAAACTTCAAAAATACCCGGACTTACAGTTATACCGGTTACCGATAATCTTAATAAGTGTATAAATTGAGCGGCTTTAATATTATTAAATTCAGCAAAATTCCTTAATTTTTCTTCAATTTTTGACGCATTCCAATCTTCTAATAACTCAAGCTCTTTTACATATTGTTCAAAAACAGGCATTATTTCTGGGTTCCAGTGTTTTGCCAACCCTTTTTCATCATAACTTACCGGGTCAGTAAAAAAATAACCCCCAAATTCTACAAAATCGTTTATTGTATAAACGCGTTCTTTCATTAACCTAATTACATTTTTTATATATGTAGCAGATTCATCAAGATCTCCTTTGATCAATTTTTCCTGAACCAGTTTTACTATTTCATCTTCATCATCGGATTTTATGTATTCTGAATTTATCCAGTTTAACTTTTTCATATCAAAAACCGCTGAGCTTTTGTTAACTCTATCGAAAGTAAAAATATTTACAAGATCATTTATGGAAACGACCTCAAGTTTTCGAGGCGCTGAAACCTCACCCCCCAACCCCCTCTCCTTATAGGAGAGGGGGGGAGCAAAACCTAATAATGTGAGAAAGTTAAATAAAGCATCCGCCAGATAACCTTTTTCTTTATATTCTTCTACACTTACAGTATTCCTGCGTTTGGAAAGTTTTTTCTTTTCTTCATCAAGTATCATAGGTAAATGCGCAAACAGGGGAACCTTCCAGCCAAATGCTTCATAAAGTAAAATTTGTTTTGGTGTATTTGATAAATGGTCATCTCCGCGTATAACGTGTGAGATATTCATATCATGGTCATCAACAACAACAGCTATCTGGTAAACAGGCGAGCCGTCTGAGCGTAGAATAACAAAATCATCTATTTCAGAATTATTGAATGTAGTTTTGCCGTGAACAATATCATCAAATTCTGTTATTCCTTCAGGGACCCTAAACCTTATTGCATATGGTCTGCCTTCATCTAAATATTGCCTGATTGTTTCCTCTTTCAGATTTAAAGATGCGCGGTTATATTTGAACTGTACTTTATTCCGCTGAGCTAACTTTCTTTGTTCATCAAGTTCTTGTGATGTTTCAAATGCGTAGTACGCTTTATTTGCCGCAAGCAGTTCCATTGAAGCCTGCCTGTGGCGCTCGATATTCAATGCCTGATAAACTATTGGTTCGTCAGAGGTCATTCCAAGCCACTCCATACTCCTCAATATCTGTTCGGAAAGCTCACTTTTGCTCCTTTCAGGGTCAGTATCCTCAATTCTAAGCAAAAACTTGCCATTTTTATTCTTTGCGTATAACCAGTTAAATATTGCCGTCCTGGCTCCTCCAACGTGCAAAAATCCGGTGGGTGATGGCGCAAATCTGACTCTTATATTTTCATTCATTTTCAAAAATTGAAATTTCGGACTAAAATCAGTAATTTGTTAATATACTGTGATAAAATGAAATTATGAAATAGTGAGTTAGTGAAATAGTGGTGAAATGATATAAACCACTTCGCTATTTCACCAATTCAATATATCACTAATTCCCTAACTGCTTTCATTTGCTATTGACTAAACTAAATAAATAAAGTATTTTAATAGTTGTATATTGAAAAGTACTACAAAAATAAGTATTTTTGAATTAAATCATAAGAATTAAATTTATGGCTATGAAAAATTTTTCAATGAAAAAGTTGTATTATTCCATCAGTGAGGTGAGCAGGATATGTGACCTTGAGCAGTATGTATTGAGGTATTGGGAAACCGAGTTTGAACAGTTAAATCCTGCCAAAAATTCATCAGGCAACAGGATATATACCAATAAAGATATTAAGATGATCCTGTTAATTAAGAAGTTACTAAAAGAGGAAAAATACACTATAGAAGGCGCTAAGAAAATATTAAAGAATTATAATGTTGGCGATGATGGCGTTGAAAAAACAAATATGGATGTTGTTGAAGTCCAAAAACAAAAAGCCGGTGAGTTAAGCCTTTTTGATAGTCACCATGGAACAGATACGGCTGTGAGGGAATATGGTGAAAAAGACAGCGATAAAATGGTTGAAGATCTGAAGGAACTAAGAAAATTTTTAGAAGAGTTGTATAATCAATTGGAAGATTAATACAATCCTGAACGTAGTGCCTGCCTGCCGTAACGGCAGTTCAGGCAGGAAGGATCTCATTCAAAGTCCGAAATTGTTTCGGACTTTTTTGTTTGTGAAGATTCTTTGTTAATAATACATTCCCAAACCGGTCCGCCAGTGCGGATTGGGAATGAGAGTGGATATATTCTTGGCACGAAGGTGTTTGAAAAAATTAATAATTACTAACTGTTGGTGCGCAAAATGTCAATTTATGTTAAATCAGAAATTCTTTTATTGGACCTCACCCTCCATCTCCCTCTCCTATGAGGAGAGGGAGGGCATGTTATTTTGAAATTTACATTCCCCTCTCCTTTTAGGAGAGGGGGTAGGGGTGAGGTCAAATATGCTAAATTACACCAAGTTTTAAGTATTTGCGTAACTACAATTACTAAGGTAAGTTCATGGCTTTTTTTGTTACTATTAAATATTTAAATTTGTAACGTTAATAACTCGGCGCGTAGCGCAGCCCGGTAGCGCACCACTTTGGGGTAGTGGGGGTCGCTGGTTCAAGTCCAGTCGCGCCGACAGTAGTTTTTTTTAGTTATTAACGGTAAATTAGTGTGTTTACTGTATTGAATAAAATGCAACCTTTATCTATCTTTATGCATTAAATAGTCAGAAACCCAATGGAAAGTTCAATATTTAAACTTATTCTTTAGGCAATTACTGTAACTATATTATTTTTAAGGGTTATTGCTTTTTAAAACATTATTGTTTAAGTTTGGAAAGTTCTTTTCTATAAATAAGCTGGGGTGGTGGAATTGGTATACGCATCCCGCAGGGCGGGACACCGCAAGGTTTAATAGTTTTTCAATTCTAAAATTGCTGGGGTGGCGGAATTGGTATACGCACATGCCTTAGGAGCATGCACCGTAAGGTTTAGGAGTTCGAGTCTCCTCCCCAGTACTGATTAAATTTTTTTAAAAATTAAACATATAGGACTTAAACAATACAAATCTAAAACATGTCCAATAAAACCAACATCAAAAACATCAATTCACCTGTTTGTTCATTCTGCGGTAGAAGCGCCAATAAAGTAACAAGCATGATCGCGGGACCATCCAACTACGTTGGCAAAAAGGTTTACATCTGCGATATGTGCGTTACCAATGCTATGACTATCATAAAGCAAAGCACTGCGGCAAGTTTGAATAAAAATATACCGCAAAGGCATGAATTAACTCCAGAGGGAATAAAGAAGTTTTTAGATCAGTATGTTATTGGACAGGATACAGCAAAGAAAGTTCTTTCAGTGGCTGTTTACAATCATTACAAAAGAATTGATTCAAATGAGTTCAGCTATGTAGATGATGTTGAAATAGAAAAAAGCAATATCATGCTTATCGGTCCCACCGGAAGCGGAAAAACTTTCCTTGCGCAGACATTAGCAAAATTACTTGATGTACCTTTTGCAATTGCAGATGCTACAACACTGACAGAAGCCGGTTATGTAGGTGATGATGTTGAAACCATACTTGTCCATTTACTTCAGTCAGCAAATTATGATGTAAAAAAAGCTGAGCGCGGTATTGTTTACGTAGATGAAATTGATAAAATTTCACGCAAATCAGATAGCACTTCAATTACCCGTGATGTATCAGGTGAAGGTGTACAGCAGGCATTATTAAAGATCATAGAAGGCACAACTGCTAACGTTCCACCCAAAGGCGGAAGGAAGCATCCTGAGCAGCCGCTTATAAGCATTAACACAAAAAATATTTTATTTGTATGCGGCGGCGCATTTGACGGACTTGAAAAAGTAATACAGCAAAGGGTATCCCAAACCTCCATAGGTTTTGGAACAGAAATAATTAGCAAGAAATCAAAGGAATACGATAAATTAATGGGACAGGTTGAGCCTGATGACATGATAAGATTTGGTCTGATACCTGAATTCATAGGCAGGCTGCCAATAACAGCTGTACTTAATACTTTAAATGAAGAAGCATTGCTTTCTATTTTAACAGAACCCAAGAATGCAATTGTAAAGCAATATAAAAAACTCTTCAGGATGGAAGGCGTTGAGCTTGAATTTGAAGATGATGCGTTACTTGCCGTTACAAAAAAGGCTATTACAAAAGGAACAGGCGCAAGAGCGCTTCGTTCAATTCTCGAAGAAATTATGATAGATATAATGTATAAACTTCCTTCCAAGGAAAATGTTTCTAAATGTGTAATTACAAAAGGAGTAATTGAAAAGAAAGATCAGCCTGTTTATATACAGGAATCAAGCAAGCAATATGCGTAATAAATCCTGAGCGAACTGCCTGGAAGGCAGTGAGTGAAGGATCTCATTCAAAAAGAATTAATTCTCAAGTAAATACGGCGATACATTTCGGTCTAAAGTTTTTTTAAGGATATCCATAGTGGTATCCTTTTTTTATTGATAAGAATGGATTCTTCATAAATGCTGACACATTTACTCAGAATTAGCAATAGTATCTTATCACATAACTTTTTATCTTTGTAAAATCAATTAATTTAATACTGCCTAAAGTGCAGTCATAGGAGCAATTCACCATCGCAACGATAAAATCCAATATTACACAGGACTTAGCTTTCCACGAACGCGAAGATAATATGAAGAACCTGCTGAGAAAAGTGAATGCAGAGGCAAAAGAAATTTCACTTGGCGGCGGGAAGAAAGCAATAGAAAAACTTCACGGACAAAAAAAGCTGCATTGCCGTGAAAGGGTTAAGCTGTTAATTGATAAGGGTTCATTTTTTATGGAAATAGGTTTATTCACAGCTTATGGAATGTATAAAGAATATGGCGGCGCGCCATCAAGCGGAACGATATTTGGCATTGGGAAAATTCATGGGCGGGATTGTGTTATTGTCGCAAATGATGCTACAGTTAAAGCAGGCGCGTGGTTCCCAATAACCTGCAAGAAAAATCTTAGAGCGCAGGAAATTGCAATTGAAAACAGGTTGCCAATAATTTATTTAGTTGATTCCGCAGGTGTATTTTTACCATTGCAGGAAGATATATTCCCTGATAAAGAGCACTTTGGGAGGATATTCCGTAACAATGCTGTAATGAGCTCAATGGGTGTACCGCAAATAGCCGCTATAATGGGTCCATGCGTTGCAGGCGGCGCTTACCTGCCTATTATGAGCGATGAAGCATTGATAGTAGAAGGTTCGGGAAGCGTATTCCTTGCAGGCTCTCATTTAGTTAAAGCGGCTATTGGAGAAAATATTGATAATGAGTCATTAGGCGGCGCGACTGTTCACACAGAAATATCAGGCGTTACCGATTATAAGATGCAAAGCGATGAAGAGTGCCTCGAAACTATAAGAAGCTTAGTAGGTAAATTTGGCCATACTGAAAAGGCAGGGTTTGATAGAATTGAAGCAAAAGATCCGTTATACCCCGAACAGGAAATCTATGGTATCATGCCGCAGGATAGAGCTAAGCCTTATGATATGTATGAACTAATTGCAAGAATAACAGATGGAAGCGAGATTGATGAGTATAAAGCCGGCTATGGAAAGACAATCATAACAGCCTATGCAAGAATTAATGGCTGGGCTGTGGGAATTGTTGCCAACCAGCGCAAGATTGAAAAGACTGCCAAGGGTGAGATGCAGGTTGGTGGTGTGATTTATTCCGATAGCGCAGATAAAGGAGCCCGTTTTATTATGAACTGCAACCAGAAGAAAATTCCGCTGGTATTTCTGCAGGATGTAACAGGATTTATGGTAGGCTCACGGGCTGAGCACGGTGGCATTATTAAAGACGGCGCAAAGATGGTAAATGCTGTAGCTAACTCCGTTGTGCCCAAAATTACAATAATTGTTGGTAACAGTTATGGCGCCGGAAACTATGCAATGTGCGGCAAGGCTTATGACCCGCGCTTTATATTCGCTTACCCAACTGCATCAATTGCGGTAATGGGCGGCTCACAGGCAAGCAGTGTTTTGCTTAATATAAAAGTTGGACAGTTAAAGAAGCAGGGGAAGACAGAGCTAACACAAGATGAACAGGATGCAATGCTGAAGGAAATTAAAGATCATTATGAAGCTCATGCTGACCCGCTTTATGCAGCATCCAGGCTTTGGGTTGACGGGTTAATTGACCCGGCAGATACAAGGAAGATAATTTCAACATGCATAGAGTGTACGAACAATAATCCGAACATGCCAAAGTTTAACCCGGGTGTGATGCAGGTGTAGTTGTGTTATTTCGGAGTTAGGATTGTTGATTGCGGATTTATTAATTAAAGAATAAATTACTTTCGAATGAAACATATAATTATTTACGAAAAAATAACTGATGGTTCATTACCTGATAATTATTTTTATGCACATATCCCTGCACTTGATTTAACAACTCATGGGATAGGGATTAATGGAGCAAAAGATGCAGCAAAAGATTTAATTAAACTGTGGATAAAAGAAATAAGTGCAAATTGTGAGAGTATCCCAATTTAAGAATATTTAGCTACTTCAAATAATCTATAATTTTCCCTACATTTACATCAACATCATTAAAAGAACTTAGTACCAGATTAAACCTGTACTTTTTTGAATCAAGCTCTTTGGCTGTGCATTCCATTTTTTTCCAGTTTCGCTCTGAGTTTGTCTTCTGGGCTTTATCGCGCTCTTTAATATTCTTAATCCTTAAGTCTTCCGGACCAGATACCCTGAATGTATAATTACTTTTTGGATAGGGGAGTATAGTATCAATTATCATATATCTGCGAACTGTAAATGGTTTGCCACCTGATTTATCATTTCTTATTAATTTAACAAAATCAAAATTTGGGCTCTCAGCCTGTAAGCCGATTGGTGTATCAATTACTTTTTTGATAAGATCCCAATCATATTTAAAAGGGGTATCCATATATTCTTCATAGGGCTCGTTGTTATATGATTTAAGATAGTAGTCGCCCGGTATACGTGAAGCCATTGTATCACCAAGCTCCCGGGCTAATTTTTTTGCCAGGGTTGATTTGCCGGCTCCTGCTGCGCCGCATATACTGATTATTATTTTATCGTTCATTTTAATTATTTATTTGCGAGGAGCGAAGCGACGAAGCAATCTCATTCAATAAAAAAGATTGCTTCGCTTCGCTCGCAAAATTTTAGTTACTTAGTTTATATTCGCTTACAAATACGGGCTGTGCTATTGCTTCTTTGTAAAACCTTAATGATTCAGGAGAGGAATCTATAGTTATTGCTGACATTGTTCCGTCATGGTTCAGCCAGGTTGAGTGCCACCATCCCACAGCTTTTATACGGCTGAACTCAGGCTGCTGTACTGTATATAATGCGCTTTGTATCCACATTGCTTTATTAACATTCGGCAGGTAATCAGCTACTCCAAATTCAAGGATCGCTATCGGTTTATCAGGTGTAAGCTTTAAAAGCTGGTCATAACCGGGCTGCATTATATCAACAAATCTCTGGTAACTCTCGCCCCATCTTTGCGCGCCGTAAGCACTGATGCCTATCCAGTCAATGTAATCATCACCAGGATAATAATTTTTAATATTGTTCCATTCTTCGTCAGGCGCGCCAACTGAGTTAACATGAAATATCCAGGTAACTTTATTTGCACCTTCATCATTGAACATATCAATAATATATCTGTATGCATCACGGTAAAGCTCGGGACCATCTGCAAGTTTTTTATCACCATAACCAGTTGTTGTTCCGCCTCCGTTTTGAACACCGCTCCACGGGAACCAGTCGCCGTTTGGTTCACCTGCAAACCCTATTAAAACGGGAATATCTGTCTGCTTAAGTTCTTTTGCCCATTGTCTCAACTCTTTATCAAACTTTCCGTCAACTATTTTCTTAAGTGAATAAGTATTATCAAATTTATCATACGTACTCCATGGAAGCATTCTGATAGAAGGTATTGCGCCGCTTTTCCAGATATTTTTAACTGATTCAGCCGGGAATTTAATTCCGTTAAACCAATCACTTTGAAAATTAAGCCACACAATATTCCTGCCTGCCAAGTTTTCAAAATAGGGGACTTCTTTTTCAGATACATTATTTGAAGAAGAGTATGTGGTTGAAAAAGCAGTGTGATATATGCCGCTCTCAGGAGGAAGCACCTTAACAATTTTCGTCTGGCATGCAGCATTAAAAGCCAGGAGTACTATCAGCCATAAAGTTCTATTTACTAAAATAAGCCTCAGCTTCCTTTTCTATTTTTCTGATAAAATCAGTTTTAGCATCTGTGTATCCCATTTTGTCTTCCCAATCAATTGCAGCAAGTTTTTTTTTCAGTTTGTAATACTTATCTCTGACGTTATCATGTAACCTGAGGAAGTCTCTGAATAAAAGGTGTCTTTTCCAGAATACGCTTGTTATTTCGACAGTGTGAATATGTTCTGAACTTTTTCCATTTATATATTTAACAAAATATCTGCGTTCAGGCAT
>JANPBV010000142.1:0-2050 GCA_031430615.1 Ignavibacteria bacterium
TTCTATCTGTATCCAATATCTGTATTAATTGATTTTGCTTTCATTGTGAATTGCTCATTGCTCATTGTTCATTGTAACTATTCCCAGCGGATTGCTTTAATAGGTTCCTGTTTAGCTGCCCGCATAGCGGGATATAACGAAGCAAGAAAAGAAATTACAAGCGCGCATATGCCTACATAAATATAATCAGTGTATCGAATATCTATTGGCAAAGCATCAATTGAATAAACCATTGTATCCAGCGGATAAAATTTATATTTTATTTGCAGCATACATATAGTAAATCCAAGAACTGACCCTAATATAGTTCCGTAAACACCAATAAGTATTCCCTCTATCATGAATATTCTGGTTATCCCTGAATTTTTTATACCCATTGCCTTTAGGATGCCAATATCCCGTTTCTTTTCCATAACCGTCATTGTAAGTGAACCGACTATACTGAATGATGCGACAGCAATTATCAGAGAAAGTACTATGAATGCCGTCCAACGCTCAACTTTCATCACTGAATAAAGATCTTCATGAAGATTATACCATGTGTTAACTCTGTAACCCTTTCCCAGCATTTGGACTATCTTTTCCTTTTCTTCTTCAGAATTATTAATATTATCAATTCTTAATTCTATACCGTTAACAGAATTACGTAGCTCATAAAGACTCTGTGACTTTGGGATAGATATAAATGAATACAGCTTATCATAATCCCTGTTATTTGCATCAAATATTCCCCTTACAATAAATTTTTGTGTTTTAGGTGTAACTATCTGGGTCAGAGATTTTTCCATACCAACCGGGCTCATTACAGAAATTGTATCAAGTACCCTGGTTTCTAGCTTTGAAGCCAAACTGTTGCCAAGTATTATACCGCCAAACTCATCATTATCCCTGAATTCAAAATCACCAAGTGTGGTTTTTTCTTTTACATCAGATAGACCCGATATTTTTTTATCATCAACACCTTTAACAAAAGCCACAATGTTATTTTTCTTTGTGGATATAACCCCCTTATTAATTGTAAATGGAGCAATTGCAGTTACTTTGATCTCAGTTGATATTTTATTGATAACATTATTATAGTCTGTAACAGTTGAACCGGTATCAGCTTCAACCCGTATATGCGGATCAAAGCCGGTTAAGGTATCAATCTGGTATTTATTAAAGCCGTTAAATACCGAAAGCATCACTATCAAAGCTGTAACGCCAACTGATAAGCCAATTACAGAAATGAGAGTTATAAAAGTAATAAACTGTACTTTTCTTTTTGAAAGCAGGTATCTTCTTGCTATGAATCTTTCTAACATTAAATAATATCTTCTCTAATTTTCAGTTAATTGCTATTCATCAAAAATCAGGATTGGTTCCCTGTAAAGCCTTACTTTTTTTGTATCAATTTTATATTGCACATATTTTTCAAGCTCTTCATTTCTTTTATCAAGATTCTCATCGGTCATTAATGCGTCTATAAGTATCTTTATATGCAGAACCCTGTTTGGTATTAAGTGTCTTGAAATTCCGGCAGGCAGTTTTTGTCTTAAACCGGCAATTGTAACAATATCATTTTTACTGAATTCAGGAAAAACAAACAGCAGACCTTCATCGGGTGAAAGCTTTTTAACATCAGAAATATCAGTATCGCTGTCTATCCTTGCATAGCTGAACTCATTTTCATAATACCTGTTAAGGTCTGAAAGTGACTTCAGCATTTCTTCAAGTGAATGGCTTAAATTTATGCAAATTGCTTGGTTTGAAGTTGATTTCACAATAAGCTGCCTTGTAGATTCAGGTTTTTGTCCGGTTTGGCATTCTGTATAACTAAGACTGTTATTATTTGCATAGCTTATCATATCATCCAGGCTCATTCCTGAAACAAAGTGATACCATGTTTTAAGCACTACATCATTGCTGTTATAATCAACAAGCTGCGCAAGTATGCTCTTACATCCAATATTCTTCAATGCTTCAAACCTGTTAGCGACCTGATCGAGGAGCTCAACGAGCATCTGGCGGGCTGGAACCCGGCCCTTTACGCCAAGTACGCCGACGCGCT
>JANPBV010000143.1:0-11653 GCA_031430615.1 Ignavibacteria bacterium
AATTGTAGAGCAGGTAAACATTTTAACTCCTACAATAATTGAAGTTGTACTGAAAGCGCCTATACAGGCAAGGAAATTCCACCCGGGTCAGTTCTACAGGCTGCAAAATTATGAAACAACCGCGCCAAGTATTGATGGCTCAAGAATGATGATGGAGGGTCTGGCTTTAACGGGCGCATGGGTTGATAAAGAAAAAGGATTGTTAAGTCTGATAATACTTGAAATGTGGGGAAGCTCAAGGCTATGCCGCAAATTAAAAATTGGTGAACGTGTAGTTGTAATGGGTCCAACCGGCACACCGACAGAAATACCAACCGGCGAAACTGTTCTGCTTGCAGGCGGAGGATTGGGCAATGCAGTGTTATTTTCAGTAGCTAAAGCATTAAAAGATGCCGGTAATACAGTTGTTTACTTTGCAGGATATAGAAATACCAGCGATGTATTCAAACGTGATGAAGTTGAAGAAGGCACAGACCTTGTGGTTTGGTCAAATGATTTCGGTGATACCATTATTCCCCGCAGGCAGCAGGATAGAGCAATTACCGCGAACATTGTTCAGGCTATGATTGCATACGCTGAAGGAAAGCTTGAGCCAAATCCGGGTGATAAGCCGTTGTATGACCTTAAAAATATTAACAGGATTATCGCAATTGGCAGCGACAGAATGATGAAAGCTGTTCAGGAAGCAAGGTACAGTTTACTGAAACCATACATCAATCCTGTTCATACAGCCATAGCAAGTATAAACTCACCTATGCAATGCATGATGAAGGAAGTCTGCGCGCAATGCCTGCAAAGACACGTTGACCCCGTTACAGGCAAGGAATCATTTGTATTCACCTGCTTTAACCAGGATCAGGATATGGATAAAGTTGATTTCAATAATCTGAATACCAGATTAAAGAACAACAGTGTACTTGAAAAACTCACGAAGTTCTGGATGGATCACCTCTTCGCAAAAGCCGGCAATGATTTTACGGTGTAATTCTTGTGTAATCCCCGTATGCCTTGTTTCTAAGGCGGAAGCGGGGATCTATTAGACCTAAAGCCTGTCCAGAGTTCTCGGGACGGGTTTTTTGTTTGTTATTTGGAACTATTATTAATATTCAAAAAAAATCCATTACCAATATTCTTTACCAATAATTTGTACAGTTGCAATTTCTTTATGAATATTCTTCTTTGTAATTTTCTTTAATAATGTTTTTAATTTATATTTCCTTGGTTTACTTTTCTTTTTGGATTTAGTCATCTTATAAAGTAGTTATTTCAAATAGAATATGACCAAATTTATAATTATTTTTACAAAGATAAAAGTTAACAATTACTAATGGATACAGGCACAATAATACTAATTCTCAGCTTTGGGGTACCGATACTTGTTATAGCTGCAATTTTCTGGTGGATGAAGCGTGATTTTGGGAGGCTAAGCAAATGGGCAAAGGAAAGCAAAGAGCGGCAATCAGCGGCAAAGCCTGCCAAAGCGAAAATAATTTCGGTATCTCAAGGGGTACAAGGCGGTGATGTTAAGAAAATGATATTTTTTACATTTGAAATTAACGATGGTTTCCGAAAGCCTTATACAGCCTCAGCCGGATGGTTTGTTGATACGCTGCATTTGAGTAAAATTCAGGAAGGAATGGAGCTTGATGTTAAGGTTGATAGCGATGATCCGCAGAAGATTTACCCCGCAAATAGCTGGGCTGTATATACTGAGGGTTATTCAAGTGATCTGAGTGTGGATAAATTGAGCGGAAGGTGAGGGAATATGTCTGGCACCACTTCAGAAAAATGAGTATGCTAAAAAAGGAGACGTCCCAGCGAGACGTCTCTACAGGAATAAAATTCTATCAATGAGATCCTTCACTCATACATCGCTCAGGATAATCTCTCAAATTTTGCAGTAAAATGCCTTAAGAATTCGGGTTCTTCGACAATTTTCATACCGCGAACTTTTTCTTTGCCTTCGAACATTTTCTCAAATACCTCAATGACATATTCAATGTGACTTTGTGTGTAAACACGACGCGGGATTGCGAGTCTGACTAACTCATTTGGCGCAGGAATCAGTTTACCACCTGAATCATACTTGCCGAACATAACCGAGCCTATTTCAACGGAGCGAATGCCGCCTTTTAGATAAAGCTCACATACCATTGCCTGTCCGGGATACTCTTCAACGGGTAAATGAGGATAAAATGCAGCGGCATCAATATATACAGCATGTCCCCCAATTGGATATATTAGCGGCACACCCATTTTATAAAGCTTCTCGCCAAGATACCCGGTGCTTCTTATTCTGTAAGTTAAATAATCGGGTTCAAAAACTTCCTGTAAACCAACAGCAATTGCTTCCATACTGCGTCCTGAGAGTCCCCCGTAAGTTGCAAAACCTTCAGTAATAATTAACAGGTTCGTACATTCATCAGCCAGCTTTTTATCTTTAAGAGCAAGGAAGCCGCCCATATTTACGAGTCCGTCTTTTTTAGCGCTCATTACACCGCCATCGGCAAGTGAGAACATTTCCTGCGCTATCTGCTTGTATGTTTTGTTCTCATAACCCGCTTCACGATGCTTAATGTAGTATGAATTCTCCGCAATTCTGCAGCAATCCAGAAAATATTTCACCTTATATTTATTGCATATTTTTTTTATCTCTATCGCATTTGCCATGCTGACGGGTTGACCGCCGCCGCTGTTATTTGTAACGGTTAAAATTACACCGCCAATATTTTCAGCTCCGTGTTTTAAAATAAGCGCTTCAAGAGCTTTGGTATCCATGTTACCTTTAAACGGACGGTCAAGCATAGGGTGGCTTGCTTCTTCTACGGGAATATCATAAGCAACTGCCCCACTGAATTCTATGTTAGCCCTCGTTGTATCAAAATGAGTGTTGCTGATAAATACTTTCCCTTTTCCGCCTAAATGACCGTACAAAATTCTCTCAGCTGCCCTGCCCTGGTGTGTTGGCAGAATATATTCATAACCTGTTAAGTCTTTTATCACGGCTTCCATTTTTAACCAGCTGCGTGAGCCTGCATACGCTTCATCGGCTTCCATCATTGCAGCCCATTGACGTGAGCTCATTGCCGATGTACCGCTATCAGTCAGGAAGTCTATCAGCACATGCTCACTTTTAAGCATAAACGGATTGTAGTATGCATCTTTTAAATACTTAACCCGTTCTTCTTCGGTTGTAACGCTGATAGGTTCTACTTCTTTTATTTTAAAGGGTTCAATTATTGTCTTAAAGCTCATGTTATCTCCATAAGTTTATTTAACTCTTACTACAAAATTATCTAAAAAAAGTAACTTAAATTATGATATATGTCATAAGGAAAACAGCAGTTATTGCATAAAATTGGTGTTATTTCAGGATGACAATAATCCGGCTTCCTTCATTAACTGAACACTTATTTCATGTCCCCCATCAAAAATGTATGATTTGGAGTTTATTGCTGCTGATTTTAATATATTAATTTGTGATTCAGGAAAATCATTCTTATAATAGGGGTCATTCGCAGCAAATACCTGGTGAATTTCTGTATCTTTAAAATTTGTGTTTTTAGTGTAATCTATATCATGTGCAAGGCTTCCACACCAAAAAACTGCCTTATCAACTTTAGCTTTCCCCATGGTTAACCAGCGCGCTAGAGTTGCAGAGCCTTGTGAAAAACCAAGCGCGTTAATTTTTATGTTATTTAATTTGGCTTTGGGTTCAATTTCATCAAAGAAAAGTCTATCAAGGTAATTTACATAATCCTTTATATCACTATCCCTATCTTCTTTAGTCATCCACGATGCGCCAACATCACCATAATCACCTTTTACATAAAGTCTCATCAATCCTTCAGGGGCATATATAAAACTTCCGGCATCTGCAAGCTCATTAAATTCAGCAATGAATTTTCCGGCAAGCTGCCTGTGCCCGTGAATAAGTATCCAGATATCTTTTGTACTATCTGTAAATTCACCAAGTGTATAGTATCTTGCTGTCCTTGTTACGGGTATATGGTGTACTTTAAGCATAAACAATTAATCCGTTTTTATTCCTGTTTTTCGTCTTTTCTGAAATATGCATATGCAAAAGTGAAAACCGCATACAAAAGGAATAATAAGAATACTGCTGCTAGTATATATATTATATATGTAAACATAATCTTTATTTTGCAGGAAGTATTTTTCCCGCAACCTCTCCAAATCCTATTTTATATCCATCTCCCTGACAATATCCATTTATTATCAGCGTGTCACCATCATTAATAAATTTTCGTTCTTCACCATCAGGCAATAGTATAGGGTTTTCACCCCGCCACGTAAGCTCAAGCATAGAGCCATATGAATCCTTCGTTGGTCCGCTTATAGTTCCTGATGCCATCATATCACCTGTCTTTGTGTTGCAGCCGTTAACTGTGTGGTGCGCAAGCTGCTGGCAAATATTCCAGTACATATATTTAAAGTTAGAGCCTGATATTTTAAACGGCTCTTTTTGTTTTTCAGTTTTTAAATAAACATCAAGGTTAACGTCATAAGCCCAGTCACCTTTTGAAGCAAGGTATTCCATAGGCTTTGGATCCTGTTCAGGTCCTTTTATACGGAACGGCTCCAGGGCTTCCATAGTAACTATCCAAGGTGAAATTGATGTTGCAAAATTTTTTGCTAAAAATGGTCCAAGCGGCTGGTATTCCCATGTCTGTATATCCCTCGCGCTCCAATCGTTAACAAGTACCATACCAAAAATATGGTCATAAGTTTTATCAACAGGTATAGCTTCTCCAAGTGAGTTTCCCCGACCTATAAAAAAGCCCATTTCAAGCTCAAAATCAAGCAGTTTTGTGGGTCCAAATACAGGTTCTTCTGAATCAGCAGGTTTTGTCTGCCCTTTGGGTCTTACTAAATTAGTTCCGCTTACTATAATAGAACTTGCCCTGCCATGATAAGCAATTGGGATATGAAGCCAATTAGGCATTAAAGCATTATCTTTTCCACGGAACATTGTGCCGACATTTGTTGCGTGTTCACGTGATGAATAAAAATCAGTGTAATCACCAATTTCAACAGGTACGCACATAACAACATCCTTCATTGGTATGAGTGTAACTTTCTGAAGGTCTTTATCACCGCTTAGCATTGGATTCTCATCACTTAAAGCCATCTGCAAAATTGTTCTTACCTGCTTCCATGCTTCGCGTCCCATAGACATGAACGCATTCAGGCTGGGGTTGCCGAATATTTTTTTATCACCAAGCAAAGTTTTCTTAAAAAAACCTTTCTCTTCAAGCATAGATAGGTCTACTACATAATCACCAATTGCTGTTCCGCAAACTGCATGTGACCCAACTTTTAATTTAAAAACTCCATACGGCATGTTTTGAATTGGGAAATGTGATTCAGGGCTTACATCTATAAACGATCTCATTTAAAATAACTCCATTGTTTTCAAATCTTCTATTGGTTCATCAAAGCTGCAGCTTCCGTAAGAAAGCATAAAGCCTTCTCTTGATTCTTTGATCTCTAAATTTGATACTTCTATTTCATTCCATTCAAATCCGTTTTCTGTAAAAATAAACTCATACGGGTCTTCTTCGTTCAGTACTTCAAGCAGTTCAGCCTCATCAAGATTATTTGTATATGCCATAATTCCGGCAGCAAATACATTCAGGAAGCCATGCATAATGGTTGAAACTTCTTTATTGAAATGCCTGACAGGGTGATGAAGTCCGGCAGTACATTTCATAGGTACGCTGAATTCACAACAGGTCATAATTACAAACGCTATAACTTCCGGCTCAGGAAAAGCGCTTGCTTCTAAACCGCCAGTTCTTAATTTATATCCGCATCCTTTATCAAGCGCTGCAATTGTTTCAACTGTTCTGATTATTTCTGTTTCAAAATCCTTAGTCAGTGTTGCTTCATAAAATACCGGGATACTTTTTCCAAGCACCCTTTCCAATTCAGCAGAAATACCAATCATCAGGTCAAGTATTTCATCATTTTCATCAAGCTTAAATAATTCCGATGGGAGCCTTACTTCAAACGCATCAACAGAAACTGAATTACCATATTTGCTTATGAACTCTTTGACTGAATTAAGGTCACTTGCAAAAAAGTTATTGAAATCAGTTATACTATCATCGCTTGCGCCAAGAACTGATATTGGTATAACGCCTTCAATTTTCATATCATCTAAAAGTTTACCAAGCTCATCAAATCTTTTAGCCGGAATTATAAATTTCCCGAGCATCCACTTAAATTCACCCTGACTGTAAAATACAAAGTTATGGAATGCCTGCGGCAGTTCAAGGCTTGCGGGAGGGAAAAGTCCCGCATAATCTATTATATTACCGCAAAAATTCTTTAAGCTTACTATGGGTTTTATGTGATTTGTAGTCATTTAATGATATTTTGCAATATTTAATATAAACAATAAAATTGAGTAATATTTTAGTATTTTTGTAAGAAATCTAAGGCAAACATAACCAATATAAAAGTTAAATGAAATTGAGTAAACTTTCATATTAATTAATTTTGAGGGTTTTATTTTTTAATGATATAATCTATCTTTGCCATATAAATTTTTTCAGGAATACATTAATTATATTTAAATGCTGAAATTATTTGCAGCTTTAATATTTATTCTTCAAACATCGATATTTTCACAGGAATCACGTCCTCAGGTATCGTTTACATTTGATGACCCGAATATTGAAACAACAGGTAATATGACATGGATGCAAAGGGATGATGCGATCCTCAATACTCTGGATAAGAACGGAGTTAAGGCAGCTTTATTTGTATGTGGAAAAAGGATTGATAATGCAGAAGGTAAAGTTCTGTTAAGCAAATGGAATGATAAAGGTCACATGATATGCAACCATTCATATTCTCACAGCTATTTTCATTCAAAGAAAGTATGGCTTGAAAATTATGAGAACGATTTCCTGAGGTGTGACTCAATAATCAATAAATATTCGGGATTTACAAAGTTATTCAGGTACCCGTACCTGAAAGAAGGCGATACACCTGAAAAAAGAGACGGATTCAGAAAATTCTTAAGCAAACAGGGTTATAAGAACGGGTACGTCACCATTGATGCATCTGACTGGTATATTGATGGCAGGATAGTGGATACGTTAAAGACAAATCCTGATTTTGATTTAACACCTTTTAAAGAATATTACCTTGCGCATATTTACAACCGCGCAATGTTTTATGACAGCCTGGCTCAGGAAATAACGGGAAGGCATATAAAGCATACTCTTCTGTTTCATCACAACCTTATCAATGCAATGTTCCTTGGTGAGCTTATAAATTTTTTCAAAGTAAAAGGATGGGATATCATAAATGCTTCCGATGCATTTGGTGATAAAATATTCAGCAGCCAGCCTGATATACTTCCTGCGGGTGAGAGTCTTGTGTGGGCATTGGCAAAAGAAACCGGAAAATATGAAAGTGTGTTAAGATACCCGGGAGAAGACGGGGAATATGAAGAAGAAGCTTTAAATACTTACCTGAAAAATTATATTAAGTAAAAATAATTTTAATATTGATAAAGGCTTTTCCTTTATGGAAAAAATAAAAATAAATATTTCTTTAGATAATGCCAGAAACCTTGCTCTTAACAGGCAACTGGTATTCAATTGCAAAACAGCTTCACCAAAGAAAAAACTACTGAATATCATTGAGCAGATAGGATATGTTCAGATAGATACTATTTCAATTGTTGAACGGGCGCATAAACATGTATTGTGGACGCGTTTGCCTGAATATAAAAATGAAATGCTTGATGAGCTGATAGATAAAGATAAGAAAGTTTTTGAATTCTGGGATCATGCAGCGGCTTATTTGCCAATGAAACACTTCAGGTTTACACTTCCAAGAAAAAAAATGTACGCAATAAAATATAAACACTGGGCAGATAAAAATAAAAAAATGCTTAATTTCATTTATGATAGAATCAAAGATGAAGGTCCTTTGCAATCACGGAATTTTGATGACCCGGCAAAACGCGGTATGTGGTGGGACTGGAAACCTGCTAAAGACGGGCTCGAATTCCTTTTCCATACCGGGAAGATTGTTGCTAAAGCAAGGAAAAGTTTTCAGAAAGTTTACGAACTACCTGAAAGATTTCTTCCGGCAAATTTGAACTTTAAATTTCCAACTAATGAAGAACTCTCCGAACATCTCATACTCAAATCAATTAACTCAAATGGTTTATCATCAGAAAAAGAGCTTACATATCTTAGACATCACAACAGGACATCAACAAAAAATACATTAAACAGGCTGATAGAAGAAAAAAAGATCATTCCGTTATACGTATCAGGTATTGATGATGAAGTATATTATAGTACAAAAAAAATACTAAGCTCTTTGAAAAGCATAGAACAAAGTAATGATGTTCATATACTCTCACCTTTTGATAATATTGTTATTCAGAGAAAAAGGCTGAGTGCTTTATTCGGGTTTGACTATATTATAGAGTGTTACGTTCCCGCCCCCAAACGAAAATTCGGTTACTTCTGTTTACCGGTTTTATATGGCAATAAATTAGCCGGTAAAATTGACGCTAAAGCAGATAGAAAATCAGGGGAATTCAGAATAATTAATGAATTCTGGGAAAATAACTTTAAGCCAACAAATGATTTTGAGCAAAAATACATACAAAAACTCACAGCACTTGCCCTGTTTTCAGGCTGCAAATCTCTCAAAAAATTATAAAAAATACTGCTTTTACTATTATATACATAATAGTTACATTATGTTACAGCATACTGAACACATTAATGTTATTTTTGTGTTATTGTATGTAATGATAACAAATATATTTTAATTAATATAAGGTAATGAATAAAATGTTTAAAAGTTTAGCTCTCAGATTGATCTTTACAATAGCTGCCTTTTTTATCTTTGGCGCAATTACAGCAACTATACATGCGCAGGATAAGACAGGTACTATTACAGGTTCCGTTATTGATAAATCCACCGGCGCGCCGATTGAAGGCGCAGATGTTACAGTTAACAGGGTGAAAGATTCATCGCTTGTAAAAGGAACAGCTACGGATGCATCAGGTAAGTTCACAATTTCAGATGTTCCTTTTGGCAGGTATTACCTGAAGGCAAATTTAGTTGGATATAATTTTTCAATAGTCAGCGGTATAGCAATTAATCCAAATAGTTTAAGTGTAGTTCTTGACCCGGTAAAGCTTTCAACAGGAAGCACCACGACAGAAGAAATTGTTGTTGAGAGTGAAAAAAGCTCAATTGAATTCCGCCCTGATAAAAAAGTTTTTAACGTAGGCAAAAACATAACTAACCAGGGAAATACTGTAATTGACCTGTTAAAAGAAATTCCTTCTGTTACAGTTGACCAGGATAATAATGTAAGCCTAAGAGGTTCAGAAGGTGTAAAGATAATGATTGACGGCAGACCATCAGGGCTGGATGGCACTAACCGCGGTGATCTGCTCGCTCAAATTCCTGCAACACAGGTTGAAAGTGTAGAGCTTATCACAAATCCTTCTGCTAAATTTGAAGCAGAAGGCTCTTCGGGAATAATTAATATTGTATTAAAGAAGAACGAGAACAAAAGCCTTGGCTATAACGGAACCCTTGGTTTAAATGTAGGAACAGGTGATAAGTACAGCGGGCAGTTCAGCTTTGCGCTAAAGAACAATAAATATAATTTTTTCGGGAACTATGGATATAATTCCAGGCAGATGATATCTAACGGTTCCAGCGAAAGATTCAATTATTTAAGTACAGATTCATATTTGAATGATGAAACAAGTACCGGAAGAAGAAGAATGAAAGGACATATGGCAAAACTTGGACTTGACCTGTATTTAAGCCAGACAAGCACCCTTGGTTTTTCTTTCGGATACCGGGGTTCAGATAGAAGCCGCTTTGATGTAAGCAATGATCTTTTATATAATAATAGTGGCAATTTAACTTCACAGTTTTTTAATACCACTACATCAGATGAAAAAGGTTATGACCTTGATATGAACGCAAATTATACTTTAAGGTTCAAAAATCCACAGCAGTTATTTTCCGCTGATCTTTCGTTTTCAAGAGATAAAGGTGATGAGATATCCAACACATATGATACATATGTAACGCCTGTTGTAAATGACCCCGCAAACAGAAATGAGTTTTCTAATGAAATAAATGATTCCTATATTGCAAAGCTTGATTATACCCTTCCTTTCGAAAAAAATGCAAAACTTGAAACAGGTTACAGGGGAAGCTACAAGAAAAGAGATGATGATTTCAGGGTTGAGCTTTTTGACTACCCATCAAACCAGTTTTTAACCGATTACAATTCATCAAACCATTTCATATATAAAGAACAGATTCACGCTTTGTACGGAATTTTTACCGATAAAATCGGCGATTTTGGCTTTTCAATTGGCTCAAGAATAGAGCAGACAATTGTTAAAGGTGAACTCTCAAATAACGGGCAGACATTTGACAGAAGCTATATTGATTTCTTCCCGAGCGCAAGTGTATCACAAAAATTAAGCAAAACCAGTGAAATTCAGTTAAGCTATGCAAGAAGAGTCAACCGTCCAAGGCTTGGACAGCTTAACCCGTTTATTTCTGTTTCAAATATGGGAGGAACAAATAATCTTTCCCAGGGTAATCCAAATTTGAACCCTGAATTCACAGATGCGCTTGAGATGAGCTATATTCAGTACCTGACATTTGCCACAATAACTCCAACCATTTTCTACAGGCAGACAAAAGACCAGATTTCCAGATCAAGAACATTAATTGATAGCGTTACAACACTATCAACATTTGTAAATTACAATAAATCTAAATCTTACGGTGGTGAATTGATATTAAATACAAATCCAGTTAAGATATGGACTTTAAACGGAACTTTCAGTTACTACAAAACAGAAATTGATGCTTCAAATCTTTCTTCGGGTCTATCAAACAGCGGTTATTCATGGTCAGCACGCGCTATGTCAACACTAACTCTGCCATCGGATATGAGTCTGCAGCTTTCATATTTTTACTCAGGTAAAAATATTTCAGCTCAAGGCACATTTGAACCGTTTACCAATCTTGAGGCAGCCTTCAAAAAAGATTTCTTTGATAAAAAATTAAGTGTTACCCTAAAGGTAAGTGATATTTTAAATACTGCAAAATTCAAAGCAAATATTTACGGGACAGGGTTTTCTGAAACTTTCGAACGCACGAGAGATTCAAGGACATTTTTCCTGAACATAAGTTACCGTTTCGGACAGGATGAGAAAAAAGGTTTTGATAAGGGCAAAGGAAAGAAAAAAGATAATAATAATAATGATGATAATGGTGATGATGGCATGGATTATTAACAATAATTAAAATACCGCTTTTAAAAAGCTGCGCACTGTGTTAGTGTTCAGCTTTTTACTTTTTACCATGCTTGTTCAAATATCCTTTACCTTCAATTATTCCATTTCATTAGTCATAACAATGCTTTATTTTTGCAATTAAATTATATGAATTAATTAAACTGTATGAACCATTTCTATATTAAAGATAACAATTTATTCGCTGAAAATTTCCTGGTAGATGATCTTGCAAAGGAATTCGGGACACCGTTATACATTTACAGCAAGAACCAGATATTAAGGAATTACCGTGAGATCAATCAGCCCTT
>JANPBV010000144.1:0-3079 GCA_031430615.1 Ignavibacteria bacterium
TGTGAAACATTTATGTCTCAATCATCAGATGGAGGTACAACATGGATAAATTTTGTTGTAAGCGACCATAGATGGAAAGTTAAAGAAGAAGCAGGTATACCAGGATATATGGGTGATTATATAGGTATATCATCTGGAAACAATAAAGTATTCCCATTCTGGTTTGATGATAAAACAGGAACAATGCAGGCATGGACATGTGTTGTAACAGCTCTGCCGGTTGGTGTTAACGGAAATAATAACGAAGTTCCATCATCATATGAGCTTAAACAGAACTTCCCTAATCCGTTTAACCCAAATACAAGCATTAGCTTTTCTTTACCAAAAGAATCAAGTGTTAAACTTGAAATATTTGATATAACAGGAAAGAATATCGCTACATTGGTTGATGAGACCAAAGCAGCAGGCAATTACAACTATGATTTCAACGCTTCAGATCTTTCAAGCGGAATTTATTTTTATAAATTAATCGCCGGCAGTTTTGTAAGCACAAAGAAAATGATATTGAGTAAATAGCGCAGCTATTTATGAAACTTTGTTTCTAAGGTTGAATAAGTAAATCTTCATAGAGTCCACTGCGTGAGACTCTGTTCAAACAATAATCAAAAACCCGCTCACTTTGAGCGGGTTTTTTTATGCATAAATTAAGCTAAAGCTCCCCTCCTTTCAAGAAAACACGAAGTGGTTTCGAAGTCCCGCTTTAGCGGGATCAAGGAGGGGAGGCAACAAACTTCCAATGGAAGTTTGTTGCGGGGTGGTCACATTAGTGTTAGAAGAAATATTACATTTTAATCTCATTATTCTATGTCAATTCAACATAAAAAAAGACGTCCCAACGGGACGTCTCTACAGGTTGAATTTGTTTTTACAATACTTAAATACCCATACTGGCAAGCATAGCAGAAATATTGTTTACTTTTTCAAAAAGCACGGGGTGAGATACTTCAAATTCTGTAACAGAATCCTTAAGGTCACCAATTGCTTTTTCAATCAGGTCAGAGTCTTTATCTTCCTTTATAACTTCATCTGCGGTGCGCACAACGCTGCTTGTGATACTTTCAATATGTTCAGGAGATCCAACATTTTTCATTTCTGCACTA
Organism: Ignavibacteria bacterium; assembly: GCA_031430615.1. Taxonomy (GTDB): domain Bacteria; phylum Bacteroidota; class Ignavibacteria; order Tepidaquicellales; family OLB5; genus OLB5. The sequence goes on from JANPBV010000144.1 coordinate 1,101, forward strand.
AGATCATCAAGCAGACCCAGCAATTCATCCTTTTTCTCTTTGCTTATCGAGCCATCAGCAGATAATTTTTCCCTGATTTCCTGTAATGTATTTTTCATAGTTTAAACATTTTTTGAGTTATTATTATACAAATATAAGCTTTTAAAGAATTATAATTACCATCTGAAGTTTATCCAACTATCAATTACAAAAGGGAATCTATAATTATTAACAAAAGAACACAAATGACACAGATACTACAGATATTCACAGATAAAATCAGCGAGAATCTGTTTAATCAGTGTCATCAGTGTTCTATTGTTTTATACCTGAGTTTTTAGATGTGCCCAAAATAAAAAAAGAGACGATCCACCGGATCGTCTCTACATGTTAAATTATTGTTATTGTCTGTTATTCTAATACAAAAATATTCTTTTCAGCGCAAATATCCTTTAATGCCTGTGGCCATATAGTTACGCTTACTTCGCCTAAATGAGCTTTCCTTAATAACAGCATCTGAGTTCGTGATTGCCCTATTCCTCCGCCAATACTAAGCGGTAATTCATCATGCAATACTGCGCTGTGGTATGGTGTTGAAACAAGATCTAATTGACCTGAGAGTTTTAATTGCTCTCTCAAAGTTTCTGCGTTAACCCTGATACCCATTGATGAGAGTTCATGTCTGCGTTTTGTAAGATGGTTCCATACAAGTATATCACCGTTTAAACCATGATATTCTTCGCCGTCTTTTGTGATTGTTGGTGTTACCCAGTCATCATAATCAGCTGCGCGCATTTCATGCGGGTAACCGTCTTTTAATACCCATCCGATACCAATTATAAATACTGCGGGATACTCCTGCAATATTTTTGTTTCTCTCTGTTTCCTTGGCAGGTCAGGATACTTAGCAAGAAGCTCTTCGGCATGTAAAAATACCAGCTCTTCCGGCAGATTCGGGTAGCGCGGGTCAATTAATTGCGGGAACATACCCTGAACATATTTTTCAGCTCCTACAAAAACTTTCCATATACTCTTAACAATCATTTTAAGGAAATCGAGGTTTCTTTCTTTATTAGTAATTACTCTCTCCCAATCCCACTGGTCAACATAACTTGAGTGGTCGTGATCGAGGAAGTAATCTTTCCTTACTGCTCTCATATCTGTATTGATACCTTCGCCCGGTTTCAGGTCAAACTGTTTTAATGCTCCTCTTTTCCATTTTGTAGCTGCCTGAACTACCTGCGCTTCAATCCTTTTTGGCAGACCCAAACCGCATGGAAATTCAACCGGTGTTCTTGAACCATCACGGTCAAGATTATCGTTAACGCCGCTTTCTTTATCAACTATTAACGGCACCTGAACCATCATAAGATTAAGCTCTTTGCAAAGGTTTTCTTCAATATAACTTTTTACAGCATAAATTGCTTTTTGTGTATCTTTCTTATTCAATAATGATTTGTAATTATCAGGAAGTATCTTTGATACTTCGGGGTAAGTACTGATTCCCGGACCTGCAAGATCCGCTTTTTTATCACTCATTTTGTATTTCTCCGTTTCATTTTAAGTTGGAAAGATGATGAACCGATTACTCAAAATTATCAGTTTTTTCAATGCTTTACTATGATATGGGTCAATAATTGGAATGACATTAGTCACAAAATAAGATGACATTTCAAGAAAAACATTTCCCAGTTGTTGGACTTGTATGACTGGTTTCAAAGTTGACCAACAAATAGGGTAAAATGACATTAGTCACAAAATTTTATAACAAATAACCCAGCTCCTGAGAAGTACTTAAATACTTCACTAAAAACGAGGTTAATAAATTCAAACCGGCTTAATTTGCTCAAATAACAGCTAAATTCAAACAGCAGTCAGTTCACCGCTATGATACACTAAAGCTAGCTTTTCTTTTAGGACTTCAACATGAGCGGAAACCATTGCAACTATTTCCTGAGAAGTCATTTTATCAGTATTTATGACAAGATCATAATAATGCG
>JANPBV010000145.1:0-11385 GCA_031430615.1 Ignavibacteria bacterium
TTCAACAGCATCCCAAACACACAAGAAGAAAACAAAAGCAGCAGATATTATTAAGTGCGATAATAAGGGCAAAAAGTTCTCAGGCAAGAGAAAGCTTTCAACCGAGCTTAAACTTCACCTTTATATCTACAACAAAAGAAAGGATATTAACGCAGTGATACATACTCACCCGGTGTATATCTCTTCATTTGCTGCTGCAGGGAAGAAGCTGCCTGCTAATATTTTACCCGAGGTTTACATTGAGTTTGGTGAAATACCAATTGCGCCGTATGCGACACCATCGACAGATGAAGTACCTGCCTCGATTGAGCCATTTGTTATGAAAAATAAAGCAATTATACTTGCTAACCACGGACTTGTTGCGTTTGGTAAAACAATTGAAGAAGCATACATGATAACCGAAAAGCTTGAGCAGTACGCAATGATATATTTTAATGCAAAACTGCTTGGAGCTGTAAAAAGCCTTACACCTACACAATTAAAAAAACTTGACGAATTAAAACAAACGGTATATAAAAAGTGAATATAATAGTATTAACAGGCGGCTTATCAGCTGAAAGGAACGTTGCGCTTGCTTCAGGTAAGGCTATTGCCAAAGCATTGAGAGATGATGGTAATAATGTCAGGGTCGTTGATCCGATTTACGGAATTATGCAGCCCGGGGAGGATGAAATATTCCTTGGTAAGCCTTCGATCGGGAAAGAATTTCCTACACAGGCAGAGCTTAACCAATACAGTAACAGGAAAGTTATTGAATGCATTAACTCAGATATTTTTAATGATACAGATATTGTTTACCTTGCGCTGCACGGAAAATTTGGCGAAGATGGCAGGATACAATCACTGCTTGAAATGCGCGGAGTTAAATACACGGGCTCCGGGGTTACATCAAGCGCAATGGCAATGGATAAGAATATTTCAAAGATATTATTTACCCATTATAACATACCAACCGCTAAATGGATAATGTTAAAAAAAGGTGTTAGCGAAACTCAAACTATTGATGAAAGCATTAAGCTTACAATGGGCTACCCTGCTGTAATAAAGCCAAACGATGAAGGCTCAACCGTTGGACTCTCTATTGTTCAGCCTGATGTTGAAGATGTTCAGCTTGGTAAAGCCCTTGATGACGCTTTTGAATATTCAGCAAACGTTATGGCAGAAGAGTATATTGAAGGCAGGGAGCTAACTGTTGCAATTCTTGGAGGTGAGGCGCTGCCTGTGGTTGAGATTAAACCAAAAGACGGATTTTATGATTATGAGCATAAGTATACAAAAGGGTTTACTGAGTATTTCTGCCCGGCTGACCTGCCCGAAAAACTAGCAGATGATATAAAAAAATTAGCTTTGCTGGCTCATAATTCACTTGGCTGTGAAGTATATTCCCGGGTTGATTTCAGGCTAAACAATCTGGGTGAGTCATACTGTCTTGAGGTAAATACTCTGCCCGGAATGACTGAATTAAGCCTTGTGCCAAAAGCAGCAGGCGCTTCGGGGTTTACATTCACACAGTTACTGAACAGAATAATTGAGTTAAGTTTAAAGAAATAATTTGTTATTTTGTATCTATGAAAGAAGACAGCTTCGGGAAAAATATCGTAAAGTATATATATCAAAGGAAGAGATTTTTTGGTTACCTTTTGATATTGCTTGTAATACTTTCATACGCTGTTTTCGGGAAGAAAGGGATATTACAGAGGGTTGAGCTTGAGATGGAAAACAGGCAGCTAAAGGAAAAGTTAAGAAGTGAGCAGGATAAATCAATGATGCTTCAAAAGGAAATTGAAGATCTTAAGACATCGGATAAAAAGATAGAAAAAGTTGCCCGTGAAAAGTACAGCATGGTAAAAGATGGCGAAGAGATTTATAAGGTTGTGACTGATAGCACAAAATGACTAACCCTGAGCGCAGCGAAGGGTCTCTTATTAAATATTTAATAAGTATAAATTAATTATATGAAAAACATTGTTCCAACTTTAAAAGAAATTCTTTCGATAAATTCGCCAACAGGCTATACAATTGAAGTTATTTCTCATCTTGAAAAATTATTTCAAGGGCTTGATGTAATAATTACAAAGACCAATAAAGGGTCATTGTTAGTCAGCTTTCAGGAAAACCCTGAGCTTATTGTTACCGGACATATTGATACACTCGGGGCTATGGTTAAGGAAGTTAAAGAAGACGGCACTATTGCTATTACCAGATTAGGCGGATTAGAACTGAATTCATTTGAAGGTGAATATGTAACAGTGAGGAATTTTAAAGGTGATCTTTTCCGCGGAACATTTTTGCTTAATAATCCGGCAAGCCATGTGAATAAAGGAGTTAGTGAAGCAAAAAGAACTCTTGAAAATATGTCGATAAGGCTTGATGAGCTTGTAAGAAATCCTGAAGATGTAGCAAAGCTGAATATTAATGTAGGTGATTTTGTTTTCTATGATACAAGGTTTGAATATACCAAAAGCGGATTTGTAAAAAGCCGCTTCCTGGATGATAAAGCCTGCGTGGCAGTAATGATAGAACTTATCAAAGAATTTGCCGCTACGGGGAAAAAGCATAATGTTGGATTTTATTTTTCCAATTACGAAGAAGTTGGTCATGGTTCATGTGTTGGTATCCCTGACTCGGCAAAAGAATTGCTGGTGCTTGATATGGCAGTCATTGGCGAAGGATGCGCGGGCAAAGAAGACAAGCTCTCAATTTGTGTAAAGGATTCAAGCGGACCATATGATTTTACTGTCACCAATAAACTCCGTGAGCTTGCAATATTAAATAAAATTGATTTTGTAACAGATATTTATCCCTATTACGGCTCTGATGGTTCCGCAGCTTTAGAAGCAGGCTATGATGTTCGTGTTGGGCTTATCGGTCCCGGTGTATCAGCATCCCACGGTGTAGAACGTACCCACGAAAAAGCGCTTGAAGAAACGTATAAGCTGACAAAGATTTATGTAGAGAACTTTTAAATATTTGTTATCAATAGAAATGAAAGTTATTATTAAGTCAAATAAAGATATAATTGCAAAGGCTAAAGCAATTGCAAAGAAAAATGGTACAAGTTTATCGTTAATGGTTGAGAATCATTTGAGAACTTTACTTAAAATGCCGGTCTTGAAAATAACCAAAAGTAAAAAGGTAATCGTTTAGATTACCTTTTTTGTTTATTGTATTATAGTTAAAATTGCTTTCTAATACATAAAAATTGGATCTCTTCGGCAACGAAAATACGATAAAGGAAAAGACTAAAGATCAGGCAAAATTTCAGCCGCTGGCTGAGAGAATGCGCCCTAAAACACTTAATGATTTTGCGGGTCAAAAGCATCTAATAGGTGAAGGAAAGCCCATAAGGAAAATGATAGAAAATAATAATATTTTTTCTATGATCTTCTGGGGGCCACCGGGTGTTGGCAAAACCACCCTAGCCCTGATAATTGCTAATAGTGTTAATGCGGAATTCATACAGCTCTCTGCCGTTTCATCCGGAGTTAAAGATGTGCGCCTTGCGATTGAAAAAGCTGAGATCAATCAGAAACACCTTTCAAGAAAAACTATATTATTTATTGATGAGATACATCGCTTCAATAAAGCGCAGCAGGATTCATTATTGCATTCAGTAGAAAGCGGCGTAATTACTTTAATTGGCGCGACAACAGAAAATCCATCGTTCGAAGTAATATCACCACTGCTTTCAAGGTGCAGGGTTTATATACTCGAAGACCTCTCAGATGATGAACTGCTGATGCTTGCTGATAATGCGTTAACAAAGGACCAAGAGCTTAAAAATTTGAAGATAGATATACAGGATAAAAATTTGCTTCTTCAGTTTTCAGGTGGTGATGCAAGAAGGCTGCTTAACGGACTTGACCTTGCGGTACGCTCAACAAAACCCGATTGTAACGGAGTAATAAATATTACAAATGATGTTCTGAAAGAAGCGTATCAGAAAAATTATATCAGGTATGATAAAAATGCAGAGGAGCATTATAATATCATATCAGCATTCATAAAATGCATAAGGGGCAGTGACCCTGATGCAGCGATATACTGGCTTGCAAGAATGTTAAAAGGCGGTGAAGAACCAAAGTTCATAGCCCGCAGAATGATTGTGCTTGCATCAGAAGATATCGGGAACGCCGACCCTTATGCATTAACGATAGCGACATCAGCATTTACCGCTGTTGATTATATAGGTATGCCGGAAGCGCAGCTTATATTAGCGCAGGCTGCTACATATCTTGCCAGCGCTCCAAAAAGCAATGCTTCATACGCAGCATTAATGAGCGCTAAAGCAGATGTTGAAGTTACCGGTGAGCTTGCTGTGCCATTGCATTTGCGGAATGCCCCAACAAAACTTATGAAAAGTCTGGATTACGGCAAAGAGTATAAATATTCACACAGCTTCGAAGGTCATTTTACAGAGCAGCAATATTTACCTGATGAGTTGAAAGATAAGGTTTATTACAAACCAACGGGTATTGGCGAAGAAGCAAAAATTCTTGAAAGATTAAAAAACTGGTGGAAGGATAAAAAAAGATGAATGAAGAAATTACTAAAATTGAAATATTAAGTTACACAGTTGCCTTCTACGGAGGAAAAGGTTTTCAGGATAAAATTCGCGTTATAATATCATTATATGATAATCAAACTAAACTGGTAGCATTTATTAGGTTTTATAATGATGACGAAAAAACTGAAAAAGATTTTATTGATGGAAATGGTATGTTTATTATGAATGTTCCGAATTCCTCATATTTAGATATTATTCATTCACTTAGGAGCAATCGCGCAATTAGCTTAATTTATTATCAAGAAGTTGCTATGTTATGTGAATTTGCAGAGCCACGAGGAATTCCAACACAAAATATTGATACAAGTAAAATTAATTGAGTAATGATTACTATAGAGACTAATTATCGAAAGATAACGTACGCAATCGGAATAGATCTTGGCGGTACATTCATTAAGTCCGCTATTATTGATTCAAAAGGTAAAATTATAAAGCATTTCAAGACTGAAACATTTTCAGAAATATCACCAAAAAAGGTTTTAAGTCAAATAGAAAATTGTATTGATAATTTAAAAAAGGATTTTACTAAAAAGATAATAGGCATAGGTATTGGCGCGCCGGGAATTGTAACAAACGGGGTTATGAAGTATCCGCCTAACTTTAAGGGCTGGAAGGAAGTAAACTTAAAAAAACATTTTGAAAAGAAGTATAAGCTGGAAACAATTGCAGATAATGACGCTAATTGCGCGGGGCTTGCGGAATTAAAGTTCGGGCACGGCTCAAAATACAATAATTTCATTTTCTTAACGCTTGGAACAGGAATTGGAGGCGCTATGATAGTTGACGGAAAGATATACAGGGGAGAGCAAAACGGCGCAGGTGAATTCGGGATGATGACAATAGATTATAAAGGTCCAATGTGCCTAGGCGGCAATCGAGGCTCAGTTGAAGCGCATCTGGGCAGAAATTATTTTCTTGAGCAAAACAAAAAGGAAATACAAAAACTTGGTAAAAATATTGATTTTGATGATATCAGCCGGTTAGCATTAAAGGGTAATAATTCCGCAAAAAAACTGTTAAATTTGTACGGATTTTATTTGGGAGCAGCAATAACAAACTATTTTAATTTAATGGATGTCCGTACGGCTATCTTAGGCGGCGGAATTTCAAATGCGTATAAAAGTTTTATCGGTGAGCTGAATAAAACAATTAAACAAAGAAGCCTGAAAACAATCAGGAATAAATTCAGAGTGCTGAGGTCAACAATAAATAATAATGCAGGTGTGTTAGGCGCGGCTGCGTTGATATTTGAATAAATATTATAATTTTCGTGGTAAATTTAACACACTCCTTCCGCTTCCATGCCTGCGGCAGGCGTGGCGCTCCCTCCTATCTCAAGAGGGGAATTAGAAACAACTTAAATTTGTAAACTTAAAATTAATATAATGGGATTAAAAAATATACTTTATAAAGTCGAAGGTGGAGTTGCAGAAATTGTTCTTAACCGTCCTGAGAAAATGAATTCATTAGATGAAGAGCTAATTCTTGATCTTGGTGATATGATGAGGGATTTTTCTGTCAATGAAGAAGTACAGGTTGTTGTTATCACCGGATCGGCGGATAACTTTTGCTCAGGGTTATATCTGGATTATCTTCAGAAGATATCAGAATATGATATACTCCAGAACAAGGATGATTCACGAAAATTCAAAAATTTGCTAATGAACATTTACAGCTGTTCAAAACCGGTAATAGCGAAGGTTAAAGGATACTGTCTTGCCGGCGGGTGCGGTATCGCATCGGCGTGTGATATAATAGTAGCGGATGAAACTGCAAAATTTGGCTATACTGAAGTAAAAATAGGATTTATTCCCGCAATTGTTATGATGTTTCTGCTAAAACGGGTTACCGAAACACATGCAAAGGACCTGCTTCTTACGGCAAGGATGATTAATTCAGATGATGCCCTAAGGATGGGATTGATTAATCATTATGTTCACTCCACAGAGCTTGACGGTAAGGTAAGTGAGATATGCGAAATGCTGAAGAAAAATTCTATTACATCACTAAAATTAACAAAAGAGATGTTCGGGAATATTTCAGGGATGGATTTTGATAAAGCTCTTGAATATGCATGTGACCTGAATGCAGTTACCAGGATTACCCCCGATTGTAAAAATGGAGTTGCAAAGTTTTTAAATAAAAACAAACCATGACCTTGATTTACTTGATTATAGGATTTTCTTGATTAAAAAATTAGCACTATTGTTATTTATTAAAATTATTTAAGATAAAAATTAATTTAGAATTATAGAATTTAAATACATTAAAAAGAATGTTGCATAAGAGTACAATAGATTTCTTAAAGAAATTAAAGAAGAATAATAACCGCGAGTGGTTTAATGTGAATAAAAAGCTGTATGAAGACGCCAAGTATGATTTTGAGGTATTCATATTTGAGCTGATACAGAAAATTTCTGAATTTGATGGAACAATATCAGGTTTAGAGCCAAAGGATTGTATGTTCAGGATTTACAAAGACGTAAGATTCTCGAAGGATAAACTGCCATACAAAACAAATCTTGGCGCATCAATTAACAAAGGCGGCAGGAAAGCGCCGACAGCAGGATATTATGTACATATAAGTCCGGGGGAATGTTTCCTTGCAAGCGGTCTGTATATGCCAATGCCTGATAAACTGCTTGCTGTTAGAAATAAGATTGCAGATGAGCCAAAGAAATTTAAAGCAATTGTTGAGAGCAAAGATTTTAAAAAGTTGTATGGAAAGTTGTGGGAAGGTGATTCACTTAAAACAGCGCCAAAAGGATTTGAAAAAGATCACCCAATGGCGCATTATTTAAAAATGAAAAGTTTTATAGGTGATCACATCGTGTCTGCGGATAAAGCCCTTTCAAAAAATTACACAGATTATGCCGCGAAAGTATTAAAAGTTATTAAGCCGCTGAATGATTTTTTGAATGGTGCGATTGGGGTATAAATAAAAAATAGACGGCTCAGCGAGCCGTCTCTACAGAAGCAAATCATTAATGGCTTAAATTAATTGTTTAAGTCAGGTTCTGTTAACCTGACTTGCAGACTTTGTCTGCATTATAATATTTTATATCATTGTGTCAGGTCTGAGGACCTGACACAAGCAGTATTTTTCGAATGATGCGATAGGGGCTTGAAAAAAAGACGGCTCAGCGAGCCGTCATTACAGAAGCAATTATTTAATTATCATATTTACATTTCAATCTTAATAATTATCTGCTGAATTACAGTTCCCTTATCATCAAAATCTTTGAGGGAAGTATAGGCTTTTCCGTTCAGGTTATTCTTGATATAACCGACTACAATAATATCTGTAATCTTACCAGAAATTGTCATATCCTTATCAGGAGACGTGCTCATAAGCAGGGCATCACCTTTCTGTGTAGCAATAACGAAAACCCCGAAATATCCTGTCTTATTATCTGATGTAAAAATTTCCTTTGATTTTAAACTTGTTACATCCAGTTTCCTGTCATAAGTTATAGAGTCAGTTGTTGTTATCTTAACAGATACGGATGTACCGATAAGACCGTTCAGCTTTTTGTAAGCAAGAACTTCTTTCTTTGCAGGCAGCTCATCAGAATCATATATCTTATACATTTCGCTGCAAAGATTATCAAGATCAAAACCGCCGGAAAATATACTGCCTGAGAACAGGAATAAAAATGCTAGAATTATAATAGAGTATTTCATAATATTATTTTCATTAATTATGTAAAATTAGGCTTTAATGTTAAAGTTTGAAACAGAAAAAACGGGTATGATTTTTTTATCTATGTACACAACAATTTTTCTTGACGCAGATTTACACAGAAAAAATATGAAAAAAAGTAAGATTTTTTTATGTATTTAAGCTTATTTAACTGTTTCTAACTTGACACTCTGTTTCAGGTCTTTTTTTTCAAGAATTTGAAGATTTGGGGTAAAACCTCTAAGTTATTCTTTAATAATAAATTATGATACCATAATATCAATTTGAAAATTTATTATTAAATATAATAGATTAGTTTTCAGTGTAAATCTTAATATTCTGTGTTTATCTTCGTCAAAGAATATAGTTTTTAAATTTTTAACGTGCTGAATTATATTATTAATTATGGAAAATAAATTATGTTTAGGGGTAATAATCACCCTAAAAACTTAACGGGCAAATCTCTATATTTGCAGATTATGGGAAAGGTTAATTTTTCAAAAAGATTAAAGAAAAAGATCGGAATTGTCGGTTTTCCTATTGATTTAGGCGCTGATAGACGCGGTGTGGATATGGGTCCCTCAGCCCTAAGATATGCCCATTTAGAGCAAAAACTTGAAAATATGGGCTATGTTGTAAAGGATTTTGGTGATATTGTAATAGAAGGCGCAGAGACTCAAAGGATAAGAAACCCGAAGCTTAAATTTCTCCCTGAAATTGTCCGTTCATCCAAAACACTTGCAAAAAAAGTTGAATCAATGTTAAACCGTAAATTTTTTCCATTAATACTTGGAGGTGATCATGCCTGCGCTATCGGCAGTATTGCGGGAATATCAAGTTATTGCAAAAAGAATAATAAAACACTTGGTGTAATTTGGATAGATGCACATGCCGATATGAATACCCCGGAAACGACACCATCCGGTAATATTCACGGGATGCCGCTTGCTGTATCACTAGGCATAGGTGAAAAAAAACTTACAAGGGTTGGTGGATTTTCTCCGAAGGTTCTTCCTGAAAATGTTGCGTTAATTGGCATCAGGGATGTTGACGCTGAAGAAGCTGTTACGGTTAAGCAATTCCGTGATAGAGGCATGCAGGTATATACTATGACTGATGTTGATAAGCAGGGTGTTACAAGAATCATTGCGCGGGTTCTTAATGATTTTAAAAATGAGGTTGATCATATCCACATAAGTTTTGATCTTGATGGTATTGATCCGGATTATGCCGGCGGAGTTGGTACCCCGGTTGAAGGCGGCTTGACTTACCGCGAAGCATCGGTAATTATGGAAATGGTTGCTGATTGCGGATGTATGAGCTCGCTCGAAATGCTTGAAGTAAACCCGATACTTGATTCAAAGAACGAAACATCCGAGCTTGCAGTTGATTTCATTGAATCAGCTTTAGGCAAATCAATTTTATATGAATAAAGGAGAACAAAAATGAAAGAATTTGATTTTGCAGTTTGGAAGGAAGATAAGTACTATGTTGCACTATGTTTAAATGTAGAAGTTTCATCTTTTGGAAATAACCGTTTAGAGGCAATTAAAAATCTAAAAGAAGCTGTTGAATTGTATTTTGAATAACAGAATGAAACAGTTTAAATGAACAATAAAAAACCATTCCTTTTCGATCTTACTCTAAAAGAGCTTACTGAAATCATCACAGGATTTGATGAACCTGCATACCGCGCTAAACAGGTATGGCTGCAGGTGTATGATAAAGTTGTACATTCATTTGAAAAAATGAACGGGATACCTAAATTGCTAATAGAAAAACTTACAGCAGAAATTGATTTTACTCACCTTAACCCGCAGGTTGATCTTCTTTCAACTGATAATCACACAAGGAAAATACTATTCAGATTACCTGATGGCGCACAGATAGAGACAGTTTTGATGGGATATCATATACGCAGAACAGCATGTATATCAACACAGGCAGGGTGCGCGCTTGGGTGTACTTTCTGCGCAACGGGTCAGTGGGGATTAGAGAGAAACATTACCTCCGGCGAAATTGTTGAGCAGGCAATATTTTTTGAGCGTGAGCTTCGCCGGAAAAATGAAAAGCTTACAAATCTTGTTTTTATGGGGATGGGTGAGCCATTTGCAAATTACGCGCAGGTTATGAAAGCAGTTGATACATTAACTGACCCGGATGGTTTTAATTTTGGCGCGCGCAGAATTACTATAAGTACAGTTGGTGTAGTTCCGATGATAGATAGATTCGCTGGTGAAAATAGCCAGGTAAATCTAGCTGTATCGTTACATGCCGCAACGGATGAATTACGCGAGTCAATGCTCCCGATAAATAAACGTTATCCCATTAAAGAGCTTATAAAGTCATGCAGAGATTATGTTAATAAAACTAACAGGCGTATCAGTTTTGAATGGGCTTTAATAGAAAATGTAAACGATACCTTTGAACAGGCAAATATACTTGCGGGATTATTAAAAGGAATGTTATGCCATGTAAATTTCATACCGTTAAATCCGACTACATATATACAGGTCATGAATCAAAGCGAACAAGGATCCATGCATTCATGGAAATACTTGATAAAGCGGGAATACCAAATACCCTAAGGATAAGGCGCGGAATTGATATAAATGCCGGCTGCGGTCAACTTAAGCAGGCAGTGAATAATTAATAATTGTAAAGGACTTGAAAATATATTTAAGATAATATAATTTAAATCATGAATAATATACTTAAAAGAATATCTATTAATCCAGAGATATGTTTTGGTAAACCTTGTATTAAAGGAACCAGGATATGGGTTTCGTTAATTTTAGATCTGCTTTCTGAGGGTACTTCGATGGAGGAAATATTGGAAAATTATCCTCAATTAATAAAAGAAGATATTTTTGCTGCAATTGCATACGGTTCTGAAATGTCAAGAGAAAGATTTGTTGAAATTCCGCTGGAGAATTAATACTTGAAGTTTAAATTAGATGAAAATTTTGGTTTCAGAATTAAGAAAATATTTGTAGATAATGGATTTGATGCCGAGACAGTCCTAGATGAAAAGATCTCAGGAATTGACGATAAGAAATTGTTTGATATCTGTATAAAAGAACAAAGATGTTTATTAACCCTTGATCTGGATTTTTCTGATGTTTTAGTTTTCCCG
>JANPBV010000146.1:0-1931 GCA_031430615.1 Ignavibacteria bacterium
ATATGCTAATTTAACGATTAAATAAATGTATGTTATTCTCACGACCTGACTGCTCATGCAGTAGGCGGGAATCCAAATTTTGAGTAAATATAAATATTAATGGTTCCCCGCTTTCGCGGGGATAAAGTAAAAAAATATGGCATATTTCTTATTAAAAACAGAACCAACAGTTTATTCATACTCTGACTTAGAGCGTGATAAAAAAGCTGTATGGGATGGCGTTACCAGTCCGGGTGGGTTGTTCCAGATAAAAACTGCAAGGAAAGGTGATATTGCTTTTATCTATCACACGGGTGATGAAAAGCAGGTAGTGGGCATTTGCGAAATTACGTGTGATGCGTACGTAGACCCTAAAGCAGGTAATCCTAAGATATTTGTGTTTGATATTAAACCCAAGCGAAGATTACCAAAACCAGTGACATTGGCACAAATTAAAGCTGATAAAAGGTTTGCTGACTCCAGAATAGTTAAGGAAGCAAGACTTTCTGTTCAGCCGGTTCCTGAGAAGATATGGAATGCGATACTTCAGCTTTCTGGACTTGAACCGAGTACAGTTTTTTCTAAAAATGGTAAATAATGCCAAAACTTCTCATAATAAACCAATATGTTTTTTTTAATTTACTCTAGTGATTTAGCCGAAAATAGAAAACATGTTCATGTTGAATCTAAAAAAGGGAGATTCAGAAGAACAGCAAAGTTTTGGCTTGAACCAAGTATCAAAGTTGTGGATAAGGGTGGTTTTTCAAAACATGAATTAAAAATGATTGAGAAATTAATAAAAGAAAACATTAAATTGCTAAATGAACAAATAGAGAAGTTTGGAAAAGGTCAAAAAATTAAAACAATAAAAATTTCAAAATAATGGACGGTCTAAGAAAAAGAAAACCATTAATAAAAAAAATTACTTTCCCAATTAAAGGGAAAATGAATGTTTTAATGGCTGATGGCAGGGATATTTCTGTACCATTGATTTACTTCCCTTCTATTAAGAAACTTAATGCAGAGCAAAGGGAACACTGGTATGTTTTGGATGGAGAAATGTTCTCTTTTGATGATTGTAATGAGATTTTTCACGTTGAGCAAATTCTAGGGAAAGAAAACTTATATAAGTATAATTTCATTAATAAAAAATTAAAAGTCTAAGTTATGGCAGATACATATTCATTTGATATAGTTTCTGAAATTGACTGGCAGGAAATTGATAATGCCCTCAATCAGACAACTAAAGAAATTCAGCAGCGCTACGATTTTAAAGGCTCAAAAAGCACCATTGAATATTCACAAAAAGATAAAACAATTACTATACTTAGCGATGATGATTATAAGGCTAAAGCAATTGTTGATATTATGCAGAATAAATTTGTAAAAAGGGGAATTCCTCTGAAATCAATGGTATATAAACCGCAGGAACAAGCCGGTGGAAATATGATAAGACAACTTATTGAAGTACAGCAGGGCATCAGCAAAGATAACGCCAAGCTGATTGTGAAGATTATTAAAGATTCAAAAATTAAAGTGCAGGCTGCAATACAGGATGAGCAGGTTAGGGTTTCCGGAAGGGATAAGGACTTTCTTCAGGAGGCAATGTCATTGGTAAAAGGCGCAGAACTCGATTTTGCGGTTCAATTCACAAACTACAGATAAAAAGCAAAATGCCAAATTTCAAAGTTCAAATTTCAAAAAAATTAACAAGGCAGGTATTGCTGCTTTTGGCATTTGGATTTTGTCATTTGACATTGTTTTCTCAAGGAAAGCTTGATGTTATTTATATTGATGCCGGTCACGGCGGGAAAGACCCCGGAACAATCGGTGATAAAACAGGCGTACAGGAAAAAAATATTGTCCTGCCTATAGCCATAAAGCTTGGCAAAATGATAGAAGAGAAATATCCTGAAATAAAAATATTTTATGCAAGAATTACTGATGAATAT
>JANPBV010000147.1:0-10929 GCA_031430615.1 Ignavibacteria bacterium
GGTTTGATGTTGTTGAACTTGCTCCAAGAAAGAGCTACACTTTCCCTGATTTCATGACAGCAAAACTGATATATAAAATTTTAAATTATAAATTTTAGATCCTGCGCTATGTTCAACTTAGAACGAATAGACCATGTTGCAATAACTGTCCGTGATATCGGCCTCGCCTCAAAATGGTACATGGAAGTCTTAGGGCTTGAACGTTATTATGAAGAGGCATGGAACGGTGTCCCAACAATGGTTGGCATAGGCGGCACCTGCATTGCCCTGTTTAAGGCAAAGGGAGAAAATCCGCATTCGCCGCCCGGTTCAGATACGTTTACAATGACTCACCTGGCATTTAAAGCTGATAGAAAGAATTTCGAAGAGGCACAAAGGAATTTAAAAGAAAAAGGAATTGATTTTGAATTCGAAGACCATGACATTTCATACTCCATTTATTTCAAAGACCCAGACGGCCACCGGCTTGAGATAACAACTTATGAAGTATAGCTAATTATGTCATTCCCGGCTCACTGCCTTAGCAGGCGTATGCGGGAATCCAATAATTGCTTTTTTGTATTATATCTTAACTAATCATGATAAAAAAACCTGACAGGTTTTTAAAACCTGTCAGGTTTAAGTTTTTCTGCGGAGAGGGAGGGATTCGAACCCTCGATAGAGGTTGACCCCCTATGACGGTTTAGCAAACCGTTGGTTTGAGCCACTCACCCACCTCTCCGAGATATGAATTAGCTCAATAGAATGCAAATTTACTAATTATTATACTTTTAATAAAGGGTAAGAATTTGACAGAAAATTATACCTATTTCTTAAAATCTACGTACATATCCTCAAAATTCAGTATCATTTCCGCAAACTCATTCATATAATCCTGCCCAAGATTGCCGAAAAATGATTTATCGTGATCCTTGATATTTGCCGCTATCAGGCTTATATCCTCAAGCTTTAATTTTGAGCTCCCAACCCTGATCAGTATTCCAATTGCTGTTTATTTATTATTGCTCTATTTCATTCCGTGGTATGAAACTCATCAATCGCTTCGTCTATTTTTTTCACAAGATCCATAATAGCCGGATCTTCTTTATGCGGCTTGTTATTAGTACATAATTCTTTTTCCAGGTCAAAGAACCTTTTTTCAAGTTCATCCAGAAATGTAATATCATTCATAAATTTAAATAATTAAAAATTTTCGGGTTAATAACATCAAACTTTCCCATAAGGGTTAAAACTAACCAATGCTTCATTATTAAATGTGGGGACAATTAATCAGGAATAATGTAACCTGGTTTGATAATTACTCCCCCGAAAATTAACTTTATAATTTGTGCCATTTGAAGGCACGTACTTTAAATCTGCATCAAGCTGCTTTACCAGCATATCTATTAAATGCATCCCAAAGTTCAGTGAGTGTCCATTAACAACTGTCATAGGAATACCAACACCATCATCAAAATAATTAAGCTCATATTCTCCTGTTTCATTTTGTATTAAGGTTATCTCAATATTGCCTATTCTTCCTTCAGGAAAACCATGTTTTAGTGAATTAGTAACCAGCTCATTTACTAAAAGCCCAAATGGTATAGCTGTTTCTATAGAGAAAAAGATATTTCCGGCATTAACTTTAATTTTAATAGAATCCTTCTGATCGATATATGCTGCCAACAGCTGACTTGAAAGGCTTAAGAGGTAATCATCCATATTAATGCTTGAAAGATCATTTGACTTATAGAGCAGTTGGTGGATTAAAGCCATTGATCTTACTCTGTTTTGACTTATAGTAAGCTGGTTTTTAAGCTGAATATTATCAACTGAATTTGACTGAAGATTCAACAGACTAATCACGATCTGAAGATTATTTTTAACGCGATGGTGAATTTCTTTCAGCATTATTTCTTTTTCAAGCAGACTTTGCGCAAGTATTTCGTTAATTTGCTTCTCGGAAGTAATATCATCTTTAATTGCGATAAAATTCGTTATCTCGTCATTCTTATCTACAACCGGGGTAATTTTTATTCTTTCCCAATAAAGCTCCCCCGATTTTTTCATATTCCGAAATTCACCTTCCCATACCTTTCCTGTTAATATTGTAGTCCATAGATCTTTATAGCTTTCGTTGGATGTTTCACTTGATTTTAATAAACTTGGATTACCATCAATTACTTCCTCTTTAGTATATCCGGTCAGATCGGCAAATTTCTTATTAACATATTCTATTTTTCCTTCAATATCAGTAATAACCACTGTGTTAGAAGATTGTTCAATAGCTGCTGTCAGCCTGCTGATCTTTTTTTCACTTTCAATCCTTGCAGTTACATCACGTGAAATAACAACAATGTTATTATTTTCCGTGATGTTGAAATTCGTTCCGGTTGATTCTAAGTGCGCATAGCTTCCATCTGCTTTTCTGAACCTGAATAAACTTATGATTGAAGTTCCGGGATTTTTGAAACCTACCTGA
The DNA here is from genome assembly GCA_031430615.1 of Ignavibacteria bacterium. Lineage (GTDB taxonomy): Bacteria > Bacteroidota > Ignavibacteria > Tepidaquicellales > OLB5 > OLB5. Next base: position 2,462 of record JANPBV010000147.1, read on the forward strand.
AACTGACCAATAACTTTCTTAATATCATCTTTATGAACAAAATTAAAAGCATTCAAACCTATAAGTTCTTCTTTTGTATATCCAAGCATAAATTCGATAGAATCACTTTCATATAATATTATACCTTCAGGTGTTAATACAGTAATAATATCCGTTGTCAGATTCATAAGTGTTTTCAGCATATCATCAGATATTACGTTTACTTTTTCACGGGTATTTATTTTTATTACAGCATTACCCTGAATAGGTAACATATCGGCATCTTTTACAGAATAACCGTTTACACTTTTAAAGTCTATAATATTTTCACGCGATAACTGCATCTTCTTTCCTGTTAGTTCTTTCTTTTAGTATTTCATAAACCTTTTCAAACTCCATAGCTTTATCAAAAAAATGCTTTGCCCCCAGACTTTTACATTTATCTTTGTAATATTGATAATTAAGATTTGAAAGCACTATTACATAAGGCATTATCTCAAATTTTGATATTTCTTCAAGAACTTTAATACCGTGACCATATTTTAGGGATATATCCAAAATAATGTAATCTGGTTTCAATTCAACTATCATCTTAACGGCGGTAATTCCATCTGAAGCTCTGCCTATTATTCTGATATTATCGAGTGGTTTTAGTAATAGCCTTAGTTTTTCAACCACCAGATCAGAATCCTCGATAATTAGCATGTTGTAGGGCATTCAATAATTAATTTCTTATAACAAATATATCATATATTGGGGTAAATTTGTAAGAGTAGAATGTGTGATATCTGTGTAGTAAAAACTATTACATTAAATTAAAATAAATAATTGTTAATTAGTCACTCATGTTACGCATGTGATATATATTGACATTTGATAATCCAAAAGTATAATAATCGCAACAAAAATCTTCATGTTCCCTCGCTGCTAAACTCCAGTTTAGCAGCTACTTTTCAGCAAAGCTCTGTTTTGTGCGATACAGCGTTTCACGAAAAGTATACTTTCCAAACTTGAGTTTGGAAAGGAGAGTGTGGTTTTACGTAAGGTGACTTAATCAATTAAGTTGTTGTGCATAGCATACTGGGTAAGCTCTACATTTGAAATTATGCTCATTTTTTCAAGGATCCTGGCGCGATAAGTATTTACTGTATGCACGCTTATTGATAGCTCAGTTGCAATATCAACCGCTTTTATACCGGATGCAATTTTAATAAATACTTCGTATTCCCTATCAGATAATTTTTCATGAGGCAGTATCTCAGTATCTTCAGATAATATATCTACAAGCTTCTCAGCAAGAGAATTGCTTACATATTTTCTTCCTGTCAGTATAGTCCTTATTGCCTTAACAAGCTCATCAGGCGCGCTTTCTTTTGTAAGATATCCTGAAGCTCCGGCTTTCAAAGCGCGAATAGCAAATCTATCCTCAGGGTGCATGCTTAATATCAGGATCCTGAATGGTTTTTTCATGGATTTAAGGTCCTTCAATATATCAAGCCCGCTTTTACCCGGCATGGAAATATCCATAATAACAATATTAGGTTCAAGTTCTTTTATCAAACTTAAAGCCTCAATTGCATTAGAAGCCTCCCCGACAACTTTCATATCAATCTCATCCTGGATAGTTTTCTTAATACCTTCCCTCAGGAAAGCATGATCATCTGCAATTACTATTCTTATTATTTCTTCAGTCATTTTGTAATAGGTATTTTAAATTTATATTTGACCTTTTTTTATTGTGATTCCGATTTTTTGACCTTATTGCTTAAGAGTGTCCGGTAATATTAAATGATAAATAATTTTCAACATGATAGTCTGAAATTAGGGAATAAGTTCATAGGTCTAATTGGGAATATTCTAAAAAAATACAATATTATTGTAAAACATGAATATTTTTAGTAATTGTAATATAATTAACTTATTAATATAAAAATATGCTATACAGTAAAAACGTGAATATTTAAATTGTAAAGTGCTGATTCAAGCATAAAATCATATTAAATTATAATTTAGCTGTTCATTATTTCTTCAATTTCATTTGCATCGGCCGGTACATTTGCCATAAAATCCAGATTTCCCTTTTCAGTGATCAGTATATCATTTTCAATCCGAATTCCAATTTTTTCATCCCTTATATATATTCCGGGTTCACAGGTTAAAACCATACCAGCCTTTATAGGTTCATCAAATAATCCTACATCATGCACACCAAGACCAAGGAAATGTGAAACATCATGAGGATAGTATTTTTTAAATTCAGGTGATTTATTTTTAAGATCTTTAACATCATCCGGTTTAACAAGTTTAAGATCAACAAGTTCTTTTGCAATAAGCTCTCTGGTAATGATAATCAGATCTTTCACAGATATTCCGAGTTTCATTTCAATAATAGTGCCTTTCATAGCTCTTAATACAGCGTTATAAACCTGCTTTTGTTTTTGGGTAAATTTTCCGTTAACCGGAATTGTTCTTGTCATATCGGCATTGTAGTTTGCGTAACCCGCGGCTATATCAAGCAGCAATACATCGCCATCATTGCATTTATCATCATTCTTAACGTAATGCAGGAAACAGGAGTTTTCGCCTGTTGCTATTATGGGTTCATAATCAGCAAAACCTGATCCCTGCCTGATAAATTCATGAGCAAGCTCAGCCTGTACCTCATACTCCATAACTCCGGGTTTCACAAATTTAAGCAGCCTTCTGAAACCATCACCTGTAATATCACATGCTTTTTGTATCAGCTCTATTTCAGTTTTGGATTTAACTACCCGTAAGCTATATATTAGAGGAGAAATTCTGCAATACGAATGCAATGGATAATATTTTCTGCAATGATCAATGAATCTGACATCACGGCTCTCGACAGTATTCTTTGCCCTGTCATGATCGTTAGTATTCAGATACAGAATATCTTTATTGCACATAAGATCATGAAAAATATGCTCAAACTTTGAAAGGTCCATAACGGTTTTAATTCCTGAAATACCGGTTGCGCTTTCGGGTGATAATTTTTTCCCCTCCCAAACTTCAAGCTCAGGATTATAATCTCTGATAAATAATATTTCTCTCTTATCTGCATCTTTATTACCGGGATTTAAAAGAAGTATAGTTTCCTCCTGGTTTACACCGGTCAAATAAAATAAGTCGCTGTTTTGATGAAACTTCATCGTTCCATCTGCATTTGAAGGCAGAATATCATTTGAATTAATAACAGCTAATGAATCAACTTTCATTAATGACATTAATTTCCTTCGGTTTTCAGAAAATAAAGAAATTTCTATTTTTGGACTAAGCATTATTTTTTATGTTTATATTCGCTTGATCATGTTAATTTATACTGCTTCTTTCTTTGTAATCTGCGCTTCTGAAATGTATCCTGAATTCACTTCCACCTTTGAATACAATTTCAATCATCCCATCAAGCTGTTTAACAAGTGTATCAACAAGTTTTAAGCCGAAGGAGTTGGAGTTTTCAAAATCTATTTTTTCAGTGAACCCAATGCCATCATCCCTGATAAGCAGCCAATATTCATTACTATACTCATCATATGCCGCATTGATGAAAATATTACCGCTCCTGTTATCAGGGAAAGCGTGTTTTAATGAATTGGAAACAAGTTCGTTAATTATTAATCCTGCCGGGATAGCATTATCAATAGACATTACCATATTGTTTACATCAATTCTTATCTTCACCCTGTCTTCAAGTATCCCGTAAGAGTGCTGCAAATGAATTGTTACAGTTTCAATGTATTCTTTAAAATCTATGTTCGCAAGATCCTTTGTTTGATATAGTTTTTGATGAATTAATGACATCGACTGAACACGGTTTTGGCTTTCTCTGAAGAGCTGCTTTATCTTCTCATCTTTAACATAACCAGCCTGAAGTTTTAGAAGACTTGTTACTATCTGCAGGTTATTTTTCACCCTGTGATGAATTTCTTTAAGAAGAATATCTTTTTCTTTTAATGATCTTTTTATCGATTCTTCTGTTTTTTTCTTTTCAGTAATATTACGCTGTACTCCCCAGATACTTGTCAAATGACCATTTTCTATTACGCCTGCAATGTTAATGACAAAATTTCTCTCCATACCTTCAAGGTCAAATTCCGAGACTTCATCATCTACAATGCTGTAATCATTCATGATAAATTTAAGTATTCTCGCGGGTACATCAGTATTTTGAAATTTTAAATTACTAATATTTTTCCCTATAATATCTTCAGGTTTTTCGTCATACATATTAGCAAAAACGTGATTACACTCCGCAATGAAAACATATTTTCTGATCAATTCAACCTGTTCATCAGCTGCAAGATTGATTGAAACCGGGGTTCTGAATTCCATCCTGAATATACCTTCGGAACTTTGTTTAACAAAATTTCTGTATTTTTCTTCACTTAATCTTATCTTATCCTGATTTTTTTTACTTTCAGTAATATCAATTGCTATGCCAAGCACTGCTTTTTTACCGTTAAAATCTATCATCCTGGCGCTGTAACTAAGCCATCTTTCTTCATTATTTTTAGTAACTATTTTCATTTCATAACTATCAGGTACCATTTCACCCAAAAGTCTCTTTTGACCTCTATCTTTAGCGATATCTTTATAATCATCATGAACAATATCCCAAAAATTCTTTTTTAATATCTCATCCGTATTATAGCCAGTTATTTTTTCTGAATAAGGGTTAGCATAGACAAATTTATCATCCTGAAATATAACTACCTGAGCGGGCATTGATTCAGCGACTGCGCGAAACTTTTCTTCACTCAAACGTATCAATTCATCCGAAGTTCTTCTTTCTGTCATATCCCGCTGAATTCCAAGGTAACCTATAAAATTATTCAGGTTATCATACAGACAGTAATAATCACCTTCTATAAATATTTTACTGCCATCTGGACGGGAATAGTACTCACTAACATGCGAGTGACCTTCATTCAGAAGCTTGACCCATCTCTGCTTTGTTTCTAAAATGGTATTTCCGTAATAACTCTCAGGAGAGACCTTTAGTACATCTTCTAAAGAAATACCAAATTGATCAGCTAATGGCTGGTTAGCGCGTGTGATTCTGATCTTATTAATGATATTATCAAGTTTATCATTATTATTTTTATTCTTATTCCATTTTACCGGCGAATCAATTTTAGCGATAAATATACCATCCTGCGACTGTTGGAAAAATGCATCCAGGTATTGTTTAGATTCACTTAATATATCTTCGTATTGTTTTTGCTTATTTATATTAAGATAAATCTGGTTAACGGCAGCTACTGAGCCATCCGGGGCTTTATCGGCAAAATGAAAACTATCAAGCCATATTATATCTTTGTTCTTATTTATTATTCTGTAAACAAGATTTTTTACATCTTTACATCCTGAAGCTATCCATTTGGAATACTCTTTAATTAAACCCTCTCTATCATCAGGATGTATCATCTTCTGATACTCCTCGTTTGAAAGGTCATTAAACTCTTTGAGCGAATAACCTGATTGCTTTACAAATTCATCATTAACAAACTCATACTTATTGGTTTTCACTATAAGTCTTGTGATAGAAAACGGCGAGTTTTTTACCAGGTTCTTGTATTTTGCTTCGCTTTCTTTTAATGCCTTTTCGTATTCAGACCCTTTGTTTTTTTCACTGAATATTGCCAGAACGTTATTTTCGTTATACTTTATAAATTTTGTGTTATAAGTGTATTTATTATCGTTTACTTTAATTATATGCTCCAGATTTTGCTCCAAGCCGGTTGATAGCGCCTGCTCAATTAAGTTGAAGAACTTTTGCCCGGTTTTACCATGAAATAATTTTCTCACATCGTTATTCAGAAAATGATCGGTACTGAAATTTACTTCAGGAAATTTATTATTAATTTCAGTGATCACGCCATTAGAATTAATTATGAAAGATAAACCGTTTAATGAGTTGAACAGAACTGAATTCATTTTATTAGCTTTGTTAAGGTGCTCTTCAATTTCAGCAAGTTTACTTTCTGATTCAAATCTGTATAATGCCATCCTTATGCAGGCATTCAGGTCACGGTCATTTAGCGGCTTAAGAAGATATCCATATGGATTTGTTGATTTTGATCTTTCGATGGTTTCATCATCATGATAGGCAGTTAAATAAATAATGGGAGTTTTTCGCTGAATATTAATTAGCCGGGCTGTTTCAATTCCGTTAAGCTCACCTTTAAGCACAATATCCATTAAAATTATATCAGGGTTAGTTTTGTTAATCATTTTTAAGGCATCTTCGCCTCTATTTTTGATACCAACTACTTCATAGTTCAGCTTCTCAAGTGTATTCTTGATATCTAATGCTGTAATAGCTTCATCTTCAATAATAAAGATCTTTGCTAGCGGCATTTATATACTCTTTCCTGAAAATTCAGCATAATTTATTTTGTTTTTCTCAATATCGCTCATAACAAAATTACTCACATTTTTCGATAAAAAAACCCAATTAATTTGTATTTTTAGCTATTGTTAAAGAAGAATAACCTAGTATTATAAAAAAACCCGTCAATCATATGACGGGTTTTTTTGTGGAGCTGGCGAGAAGACTCGAACCCCCGACCTGCGCATTACAAGTGCGCTGCTCTACCAACTGAGCTACGCCAGCATTTTAAAACTGATTACAAACATAAAAATTTAATCAAAAACCTTCAATGCTGAAAAAATTACATTTTCTCTTCTAATTCAAGGAATTTCTTAAGGCTTAAAAGCGCTTTTCCACGGTGAGACATTTTATTTTTGATATCAAGTCCCAGCTCGGCAAATGTCATCGAATACCCTTTCGGCATAAATAAAGGGTCATATCCGAAGCCTTTTTCACCTTTTTGATAAGATATGATATTTCCTTCACAAACTCCATCAAAATATCTTTCATTTAAGCCATCATAAAGGCACATTACACATTTAAATGCCGCAGTTCGCTGATTAAAATCAACATCCTCTAGTTCTTTGAGTAATTTATCATTATTATTCATATCCGAAGCATTTTCACCGGAGTATCTCGCTGAATAAATTCCGGGAGCCCCTTTTAAAAAATCAACCTCAAGTCCTGAATCATCTGCCAGTACCGGAATTTTTACAATATTAAAAACAAATTTCGCTTTTAGAAGAGCATTTTCTTCAAATGTACTTCCTGTTTCTTCAATATCCGGTATTTCGGGAGTATCCAGGAGTGAAAATACTTCGTAATTCATTCCCATAAGGTATGATCTTATCTCGTTTATCTTTCCTTTATTTTTCGATGCAATAAATATTTTTTTCATCGGGTATTATGCGAAAGATTCTTTATACTGTAACTGATACAACTTTGAATATATACCGCCAAGTTCCAGCAATTGCTGGTGAGTTCCGGTTTCCCTTATCTCTCCTTTATGCATGACAATTATTTTATCACACTTTTGGATTGTAGATAACCGGTGTGCGATAATTATTGATGTTCTGCCTTCCATGAGCTTATCAATAGCATTTTGAATAAGTATCTCAGAATTTGTATCAACGCTTGATGTAGCTTCATCAAGTATCAATATTTTGGGGTCATAAGCAAGGGCTCTTGCAAATGTTATAAGCTGTCTTTGACCCTGTGATAAAGTAACTCCTCTTTCCTTTACATTTTGTCCGTAACCCAAAGGAAGTTTGGAAATAAAACTATCTATACCTATTATTGATGCAGCCTCTTTTATTTTGTCTTCGGGAATTTCATTATTATTAAGGCTTATATTATTAGAAATTGAATCAGAAAAAAGAAAAATATCCTGTACAACCAGCCCAATATTTTTTCTAAGGTCATGCTGCCTTACATCTTTGATATTAATATCATCAACAGTAATTTCTCCTTTTTGTGTATCATAAAATCTGCATAGCAGATTCATTATTGAAGATTTTCCTGCCCCTGTAGCGCCTACAAACGCGACTTTTTCTCCCTGGTTTATCTTAAATGAAATATTCTTTAAAACATAATCCTGTTTTATATAAGCAAAAGAAACATTTTTGAATTCAATTATTCCTTTGCAATCTTTCAATTCGATCGGTTTTTCAGGATCAGCTATAACGGCTTTTCTATCAAGCAGTTTAAATATCCTTTCAGATGATGCCATTGCGGTTTGCATTATATTATACTTTTCCGAGAGGTCCCTGATTGGTCTGAAGAACATTTCTGAATATTGTATAAATGAAATTAAAATACCAATAGTTAATACGCCCTCTATAGCTTTACCGCCGCCATACCAGATAATAAGCGCGCCCGATATTGCTCCAATAAGCTCAACAACCGGAAAAAAAAACGAGTAATAATAAACTGATTTCTTATTAGCTTTTGTGTGGTCGTAATTGATCTTCTTAAAATCATCTAATGTACGCTTTTCTTTACTGAACATTTTTACTATCATTATCCCGCTGATATGCTCTTGGAGGAACGCGTTCATTTTTGCAAGATAGAATCTTACATCACGGAAAGCTGTCCTTAC
>JANPBV010000148.1:0-5310 GCA_031430615.1 Ignavibacteria bacterium
TTATTCATACTTGCTTTCCCAACTAAAAAGGATAATCATGTAGCTGCGCATATTGCTGTTGGATTATCTTTGGTTGCTGCGGTAACTTTTTTAATAATAGGTATCAGAAGAGGTAATGCAATGGTAATTGGTATGGGAGTTGTTACATTTATTTGTTTTGACCTGTATATTCTTAATTTTATTTTGAGGAAAAAACAGCGTGATGCTGAAAAATTATCAGGTAAATAAAACATACTACTATATTAAAACAAAAAAAGGGCTAATGCCCTTTTTTTGTTTTAGAAAATTCAGAATATTATTTTATAGATCCTTTAAAACCGGACTTATAAGTAACCTTGTTACTTTATCAATGTAAGTTTCTTGGTATCTTTAAATATATTGCCGCTTTCTGATTTAGCTTCAATGCTGTATAAATACATACCTGAGCTTAAATCCTTAGCATTCATATCAACTGAATATGTGCCTGCGGAATAGTTGTTGCCAACTAACTGCATAACTTCTTTACCCAGCATATCGTATACTTTCATGGTTACAAAGCTTCTCTCAGGTATCGAGAAATTGATCTTTGTTGAAGGATTGAACGGGTTAGGATAGTTCTGTGATAATGAGAAATTTTCTGCAACTGTGGTTATTGGTGTAATACCAACTAAATTTCCCCAAGCTCTGCAAATACGAATACCATCAATGTTAAATGTTGGTGATGATGTTGCGCTTCCCTGGCGAAGGGCAACTCTGCTGATATTTGGAGCGTCTGTTGAAGGACCGGTTACAGGTCCAACAGTTGGAGAACCTGGTTCAGTTCCCGGTATACCTGATGAAAAGATATACATTCTGATCTCATCATCTGCGGTTGTACCTGTTAAAAATGTATACTTAACAACAATTAAATAAGTAGTATGTAAAGCGTATGTTGTTGTTGACCATGATAAAGGATTGGTAGCAATTGATCCTTTTGATATTCCAAAATATACACCGTTTAAAGTATCTTTAGCATACAACCTTGCTGTATAATTTGTAGTTGAGTTGTTAGGAAGCAGAGCGAAGAAATAATCACCACCAACGGCTCTAACTGAATCAACATTTATCATAAATGAAACATAAACACTGTTTGATAAAGTTGAATCAGTTTGTTTATATGCGTCGTTTCCATTATTTTTTACACGGCATGAATTACCGATGTTTGATAGCGGATATCCTGAATAAATCAAACCAGGAGTTGCAACTAAAATTGTATTAGTTGTTCCTGTATTGTAAACCCAGCCATATGCGCCGATTGAATCACCTGCTGTGTAATTAAAATTTTCATCCATTAATATCTGGCTCGAAGCTCTTTCAACGATAACTAATGAAAGTAATGCCATAAAAAGAAGTAATAGTCTTCTCATGTTTATAGTCTCCTTTAAATTATAAGATAATGTTATTTGAATATACAAATATAAGGATTTTGTGATTAATTAACCGTGAGGAAATTGTTAAGAATGAGTTGGGAAAACATCAAAAACAGCCTAAAAAGGGGTTTTATAGAATTTTCTATACAGTGAATTAGGAATAAGGAAGTAATTGTTAATAACTTAACGATTTACTGATTTTATTTTCTCAAGATATTTCTGAATTAATACTTCGTAATCTTCAGTGTAATTTTCTTTTTCGAGTTCAAGCGCATCCTGATTTATTCCGTTAATAATATTAGGACGTGAAATAACTATTTCTGATGGTGAAGTTCTGTCAAAATTCTTGCCCGGGCGTGATTCACGCTTTTGTTCAAAATCTTTTTCGCGGGTTGAAAGCTGGAAGTCAAGCATTCTTGATAGTATCTTTTCCTGTCTTTTCTTGGTTTCTGGGGTTACGTTATTTTCCTGAAGGTCCTTGATGATCTCCTGCATATCTTTTTGTACCTGGTCAAGATTTCCAAGCATTTTTTTGCCTTCAAGCTCCTGCTGCTTTTTAAATTCTTCACTTAATTGATTTACGCCATCTTTTATCTGCTGCTGCTCGGTGGCTAGTTTCTGCATCTGCGCCATTTGTTCCTGTGTAAGTTTACCCTGGTTGCCATTTGGATTCATTCCCTGCATCTGGTTATTTAATTGCTGCTGTTTGGCAATCATTTCAGAAAGCTGCTGTAATAACTGCTGTAAACCCATACCCGGTTTTTTGCCATTCCCCTGTTTTCCGCTGTTGCACATCTGCTGCATTTTTTCTGCGGCTTTATCCAGACTCTCTTTTGCGTTACCCTGTGATTTATTTGCGTTCTTACCTTCTTTTTTGCTTAACTGATCAGATGCTTTCTGCATTTCATTAAATGCATCACCAAGATTTTTGCTCATCATTGGGCTCATTCCCATCTGCTCGGCCATGCTCATCATTTCTTCAGTCAGGTTCGAAAGATCATTTTGCAGCTTATCCTGCTGCATTTTATTATCCTGGAAATCTTTGGCATCACTCGTCTTATCAAGTTCTTCTGATTCTTTCATCAGTTCACCCTCGCGTTTTGACATTTCTTTAAGCCTGTCAAGATATTCCTGCATCTTCTTCTTTAACTGCTGGTTCTCCTGTTCCATCATGCTTTGCAGCATATCCTGCATTTGCTGGTTCATCTCGTTCATATCCTGCGAAAGTTCTTCTTCTTTCTTTTGCGCCTCATCTTTATTACCCTGCTGCAAATTATCCTGGTTTTGCTGCATTTTCTTCTCGAGCATTTTCTTCATCATATCCTCAAGCATCTTCTGCATTTCCTTAGACATCTTATGGTCGCCGTTCTTCTTCATATTCTCGGCAAGCTCTTTCATCTGCTTTTGGAAATCCTGCATATCCTTTTTAATATCTTCCTGCTTTTTTGACTGGTCATTCATACTGCTCTTATCATTCTTCTCGGTGTTCTTAGTCTCATCCTTTAATGCATCCTGCTTTTTGGTCATGTCATCAAGTTTCTGGGTCAGCTCTCCAAGCTTCTGCTCATTCATTATCTTGTTCAAAAGCTCCATTGTCTTTTCAAGCGATTTCTTGAAGTTCTCCTCATCAAACTTGAAGTTCTTCATCGCTTCTTTTAACTGATCCTTGTTCATGTTCTTCATTGCTTCCTGCAGCTTCTTTAAGGCATCCCTTAGCTCCTTTGAATCTATCTTCTGGAACATCTTCTGAAGCTCCATATACTTATCCAGCGTTTCCTTCGAGAGCTGGCTGTTCTGCTGGAGATCCTTCATCAGCTCTTCCATCTTTTGCTGTGTAGAATTCAGGTTGTTCTGGATGTTCTCAATCTTTTGCTGCATTTCCTGGTTCTTCTTCGGGTCGTTTAATCCCATTTCCTCGGGATTTTTCTCCATTTTTTCCTTAAGCTCATCTAGCTCTTGCTTCAGCTCCATTGCATCATCAATCGCAGATTTAAGTGAGCTTTCTATTTCATCTTTTGTCTTTTCAGTTTTCTTAAGCAATAATTCCAGAGAAGGATATATCAGTCTTTTGGTTTCACTCCTTGACATTTTTGGACCGCTGTAGCCATCATTATCATATATTTCAACAAAATACTCTATAACATCTTCTGAACCCAGGTTAAGTGAAGAGAGATTCCATACATACGGCACTTCAAGTCCGGTAGCATCTGTATTCTTAATTGGAATCTCTGCATAGCGGTAATCTTTATCAGTGGGTCCGAATTTTGAGCTTACAGTTTTATATCCAAGCCTCATTTTTGTGAAGCCAAAATCATCAGTTACACGTGTGCGAAGAAGTAATTCACGTTTACCCTGAACATTCATTTCGTTGTTATCTGGTTCTATTATAGATATGTTCGGGAACTGGTCAGGGAATACACGAACAGTATATTGTTTTGGATTTACAGCCAAGAGTTCTTTTCCGTTAAAATCTTTTACAACATTTACAGTAAAAGTTCCGTTTGATGAAGCTACAAATGAACCGCGTGCGGTTTTACCTGTGACTTCCATGTTAACCGGAACCGTTGCGCCTGCATACTGTATCATAGAACGGCTTAAATCATCTGATGCATCAAGCTCAACATATATAGTGCTGCCTGCTATGGTTGTAATTTCGTTTCCGTCAATTGTTCTGGATGGAAGCTTAGTATATGCAGGCGGGTAAACTGTAATCTTAACACTCTTAATTACGGGTCTGTTTGTGATAGTTACTGTGTATGAACTGCTCTTTACACCTCTGTACTCAAACCAGTAAATTGTTTGTGAATTGATATTCTTTAGCGTTGTTTTGAATTCATTTGTTCCGCTTGCCGGAACTTTCTCATCGTTCTCTGAAATTTCTATTCCGTCAGTGGTTACTTCCTTTGTGTGGAAAGTTATTTCATCTGTTTTGTAATTAGGGTCATAAAATTTAATAAGCGCTGTTACATCAAGGTTCTCACCTTTGGATAGCTCAACATTACCCGGCTTAACATCAAAGGCTATGCCAAGTGTGTTATCAACAAATGTGAAATCGTAATTCACTATCCTGTTAGCTGCCGCAAGGAAAGTATTTGGGAGGGCGAACATTAAAATTGTGAAAACAGAAAATGCTGAAACAAAAAATATAAGCAGGGAAGTATTTCTTTTGAATGTTATTATTCTTTTGAAATCAAGCGGCTTTGCTTTTTCGTTTACCATGCTTATGGTTTCAGCGGCAAGATCATTTGAAAATATATGGTCACTTTTTTTGGTGTAATCGTAAAGCTGAATAGCATTAAGCAGATTATCTTTTATCTCAGGATATGAGCCGCCAATTTTCCTGGCGTAACGTGTGACGTTTATTTTACTGGTAAGTTTTGAGTATGAACTGAACGCGCTCACAAATACCATTACGCCAGTTGCGGCAAGTGATGAAATGAACCCGAAGAAAATTATTTTGCGAAGGGTGGTTGATAGCTCAAAAATAGCTTCTATGCTTATGAACAAAAAAGCCAGTACCGCAAATGCAGTGAGCATTAATAACGTATGGCGGAGCGCTGAAAAAAGTATGTCCTTTTTCCCAACTTCTGAAATTCTTGTTAAAAAGTTGCGGTATGTAAGCTCTAAACTGCTCATAATATTATGTTTAGAGGGCTTGTAATTAGCGGTTTATGGATGGTTTCTTTACCTATTTAAGCCTAATTATGCTAATATTGTTCCCAAAATGCAAGATAAATTATATAGACCGAAAAACTTTGGATATTCACCCCTTGTTGGTTTCAACATCAACAACGGGTACAATTAATTTATAGTAAAAAATTTACGCAATGCGTATATTTGGACATTAGCAATCATTTCAAAAAAATGTATTTGAGATTCCTTGTGGCATATTTTAACGAAAACAAGAAAGTGAGTGAAACAG
>JANPBV010000149.1:0-7139 GCA_031430615.1 Ignavibacteria bacterium
CAAATGAATACCTGTACAATTCAATGCTTTGAATTCTTTCAGTTTCACTACATTTGGAAATATTATTTTTCTGTTTAAGTTCTTCCTGTAAGAGGAATTTTGAATCGTAATTATTTACTCCCGTTTCATTAACAGGTTCAACCTTTTTTATATCCTGGCTGAATATAACGGAATGAAAACAGTAAACAGCCAACAGTATTTTAATAACATGATTTATCATCTTATTAAACTGTTTAATGTACGGATAGTTATTACCTTAAAATGTCAATAATTTCAACATAAATCAAGCGGTTAAAATAGTTGACTTATTCTATTCGTGCCACGAATAGAGTATTCAAATAATACAGAGAACATCTATTTACTCAACAAATGAATTACTCTGAATAGAAAATTATTTCGTGGAACGATTATGTAAGACCTTTAGGAGCGGATTACCGTCGGAGAGATAAGGTATCATTTATATATACGAAAACTCCGTCTGTATCCCGTAGAATTTCTTCAGCAGTTCGTATATCAGGTAACTTGAATCCCCAAAACCGTAAGTGTAATTATATTTTGATTGGTGTACTTTCCTGTAGTCAATTGCTTCTGTAAGGAAACTTGTAATTTCAGGTTTATCAATTGGGAGCAGCTTTGCATTTTTCTTTAATACCTCCGGACGTTCTGTAGTTTTCCTTAACACGCCGCATGGCACGTTGAAGAATAATGATTCTTCCTGCAAGCCGCCGGAATCAGTCAATATGCATCCCGCATTTTTAACATATCCAAGCATTTCAAAGTAATCGTGTATAGGCTTCATTATAATAAGTTTTTTGTGAGCATTGCCTTCCATGACCTCATCAAAGCTGCGCTGTATGAGTGGATTTGGATGCATGAGATGAAGTATTTCAGTATAACCTGATACATCATCCATAACTGTGTTCAGTATCCTTGCGTAATCAGAAACGTAACCCCAGTTTTCTCTGCGGTGGAAAGTACTCAATATATAATTCTTTTGTTTAGGCTCTTTAATCTTCTTTTCTTTTATAAGAGTAAATATAGCATCATTAATAGTGTTACCAATTACAAAAATATTCTCAGACTTTATGCCTTCTTTTATGAGGTTATCGCGGTTAATTCCTTTAGGCGCAAAATGGAGTGTTGTCATTCTTGCTACTGCTTCGCGCATAAATTCCTCGGGGAAGGGGTTCATCTTGTCATATGTGCGCAGGCCCGCTTCAGCGTGAAAGACCGGTATCTGGTTCAGGAAGCCCCAGAGCGCGCCTGAAAACGCAGAGGCTGTATCGCCCTGTACAATAATTCCGTGCAGGTTCTCTTTTCTCACAGGTGATTTTTCCCCGAACTTTTCGTTGAAGTCATTTAGCAAATGCGCAATAAGCTCATTTAAGTCGCTTGAGCGGTTGGGTTTTTCTGCGGCTGTAATATCAGGGTGAATGCCAATATTCTCGAGTATATCTCCTGAGATTTTCTGTTGTGCAGTATTATAAAGCAATGGGTAAAACTCATCAGATTTCTTTAATATCCTGTATAAAACAAAAAGCTTTAATACTTCGGGTCTGGTACCAAAAATGAGTACAATAACCTTTTTCCCTTTCATATCTTCGGGATTTAAACCAATATTTATGTTTTCCAGGCTCATATTTTTACTTTTCAGATAACAAAGATAACTAACCATAAATTAAGATAAAACGAAGTTTTATCCCGTTTTACCGTGAGGAAATTGAATATAAAAAGGGACGACCTATGTTCAGACCGTCCCCGTATTACCATGGTACTAAAATTTTATGATTAAAACTTTTTTGTGGAGCGTGAGGCTCTCTTGCGAAGCGTGAGGCTCTATTGCTTAATAATGATCCGTTGATTCCCAAACAACTTTGTTCTTCATGTTCATAAATACCTGCAGCGCGCGGAATGTTGCAAAAAAGTTTATCAGGTTATCAAAGTTTAATCTAATTAAACTGAATACCGCATACTTAAAACCATACCAGCTATATGTAAATATAAACCTATGAATCAAACGCCAAACCATGAAGAAGAAACATGCCCACAAAAAGAACCATAATGCAGTGTTCTGCTCTACTGTTGACTCAAATACCCTTATGCCAAGTCCAAACCCTAATAGGTATAGTAAAAACATAGCAAACACAACATTGCTAAGCAGCACCATAAAGTTGCTGAATATTGTTTTTCTATCGCGCATTAAAAAATACTTCGTCTTTAAATTACCACCCCATTTGTGCATCTTCCAGTTCTGGAAGCAAATTCCGGCTGTCCATCTTGAGCGCTGCCTTACAGCCGCCCAGAATGTATTTGGGAAGTATTCGCCTGTTGCCACCCGTGAGTTCGGGTTATTTTTATCTATCAATAAATTTATATAAGCTGTTTTATAGCCCATCTTAAAGAGCCTTAATCCAAGCTCATAATCTTCAGTTAAATTAGCTTCATTAAATACCTGCGGATAGTGCGCATCAAGATTCAGGAATATTTCTCTGCGGAACGACATACCCGTGCCTGCAAACGGAATGAATACCTTTAACGCCTGCCTTACAACAAGATCTTTTGAGTGTACTTCCGCAAACGCATCGCAGTACGTTCTGTGAATAAACTTGCCCCTGTCATCTTTAATTGGCACAACCGGTATCTGCACGGCATCAACACCCTGGTGCATGATAAGGAAGTTATCTATCTTAAGCGTTAACGGATGTATAAAATCTTCGCTATCGTGAATTGAAATTATATCAAAGTTCCTGCCATTATCATTTTCAAATCTTTTTATCGATTCATAAACGTTGTTCAGGTTATCGGCTTTTGTTGTAGGACCGTCATGAGAGTTCACGCAAATTACAACTTTATTGTTCTTTTGCGCAATTCTTTTAACAACCTCAAGCGTCTTTGTATCATTGGGGTAAATACCCACAAATATAGTGAAGGTACTGTACCTCATTTTGCTAAGCGCGTAAGTAAGCGTTCTGCCAATTACTTTATACTCGCGCCATGCGCATATTACAAGAGCAATGTTGTTTTCATTTGCTGCCAGAACTTCATCCACGTTTGGCAGGCTCCTGTTATACTTCCAGCGGTTGAACCAGTAAAGAAGATCAACCAGCACATCGTCAAGACCGCTTATTATGAGCAGTATTGAACAGATCCAGAGTAACACTGTGAAAACTTCTTGCATATAGTTATATTAAATTTTTATCCTCTAATGTTTTTTGTAAATATTTTTAACGCCTTTTGCAAATAATAATTCTATCCACTTGTTCAAACTTTTCTATAAAGCAGACCTGAAATTAAATACAAATCCCGCTTTGATCTGAAATGAATTCTTCTTATCACCAAAGAAATAAACTTTATATGTCGGCTCTAAGAAGAATACAGGAAATACCATAATATTCGGTTTGAAACGGATACCTGTACCTATTTCAAAATAATTATTATAATCAAGCCTTCTGCCGTCAAATTGCCCTGATTCAAACACGTAGTTTTCAACATATGAATAACCGCCTGTATGGAATCTTAACACCTGCTGCAGCATTCCCTGTAAGAATGCGTTTTTATACTTATAATCATACATTGCTGCGTAATATATATCAAGGTACATACTTGTTTTTGATGATGTCTTGCTCGATACGTATACTTTAGCGTCTCCAAAACGGTTAAAATAAACAAGCATCGGCTTAAAGTTTATCTTGTTTGAATCAAGATCTATCTGCCTTGTAAAGCCTATCCTGCCTTCAAAGAAAAGGTTTTTCATTATGTAATATCTGAAAAACAGCCCCAGCTCAACAAACCTGTCATTAAATACATTTCCTTTTGCAGAGCGTGAATCGGTGTAAACATCAAGATACGGTCCCGCGTAAAAACCGGGTCCAAGCCTGAAGTTAAAATGTCCTACTAAGTTTGCTATATAATTCTCCTGGAATGAATCGTAGAAATTATAAAAGTAAAGGTCGACTGATTTTTTAGAAGAACCGGCAAGTTCTTCTCTTAATACCAATGAAGCTGATTTTGACTGTTCCTTTTCCTGCAGATCTGTGGTGTACCTGCCTACTACATCAAAATGCTTAAGTGAATTGCTGTACTTTTTCTTGTCATAATAAATATAAGCAAGCTGCATTCTGGTTTTAGTATCTCTTGGTTTATCTTTTAAATAAAGTTCAAAGAACTCAGCAGCTTTTGTTTTATTTCCGTTGTTATAGTAGTAGTACCCTGAGTCAGCATAAGATACACTTGTTGTGGGTACCGTTTGATTATTATTGCCGTTTTGCCCGTCAATATTTAACACCATCTGTTTAGCCGCCTGCAGTTCGCTCTCGGTAGTGGAGTTTTTGCTCACATAATCAAATTGCTCTCTGGCTTTGCTTGTCTGCTTAGTGCCCATATATAGATAGCCAAGATCAAGCCTTACCTGGTAATTTGAAGGATTTGAAATAATATATTCTTCAAAAAACCCTGAGGCTTTTTCCATAAATCCTAATTTTTGGTAATAATACCCGGAATCTGCAAGATTTTGTGAATAGCTGACCGATGCGGCAAGTGCTATCAGAAGAAAGATCGGGAGTAGTTTCTTTAGCATAATATTCTTAAATGTTTGTAATTGAACTTTTTATTTAAAGTTATACTTTACTGCAAAGCCATTAGTATCTTAAATTATTTGCGCATACCCCCAGTTACAATTATAATCATATTTTTCTAAAAATCAAACAGCTTTTCACTTGGGGATACTAAATTAGTATTATCAGTTAGTGTACTCAATACCATTAAAACGGTATATATGCCGAATAAGGGTTAATTATATCAGTGGGTTTTCCTGTAGAATTGCTAAAATTCATTAAAAATGATATTTTTGTAGATGTCAATTCTAACTTTCGCTATCGAATCTTCATGTGATGAAACCGCAGCAGCAGTTCTTGATGACAGCAAAATACTTTCTAACATTATATCTTCTCAATATTTCCATAAGGAGTATGGCGGAATTGTGCCGGAGCTAGCAAGCCGCGCGCACATAAAAATTATTTCTTCAATTGTGGAACAGGCATTCAAAGAAAGCGGAGTAAGTAAGTCTGAGATTTCTCTTATTGCCGCAACCCGCGGTCCCGGGCTTATTGGCTCTTTGCTTGTTGGTTATAATTACGCAAAAGGTTTTGCATTAGCTGGTAATATCCCTTTTATGGGAATTGATCATATTGAGTCACATATGTATTCCTGTTTTATAGGAAACGAAAATATAGAATACCCTTTCATTTCACTTGTTGTTTCAGGCGGACATACTATATTGTTTCTTGTTTCGGGCAGTACTACATATAAAGCGCTTGGCAATACACATGATGATGCAGCCGGCGAAGCATTTGATAAGGTTGCAAAAATGCTGGGGCTTGAATACCCGGGCGGTCCGTTAATAGATAAACTTGCCGCCAGAGGTAATCCTGATTTTCACACTTTCCCAAAGGCAAGCATAAAAGGTTGCCCATACGATTTTTCATTCAGCGGGATAAAGACTTCAGTGCTTTACTATCTTAAAAAGAATTTTGCAGAATCAAGAGAAAACCTTCCGGTAAACGATATTGCCGCCTCTTTCCAAAAAGCCGTAACCGGCGCATTGGTTGATAAAACTATAAAAGCAGCAAAAGATAATAACGTAAAAATAATTGCAGTCTCCGGGGGTGTATCTGCTAACTCTGGATTAAGAGCTCAATTCAAAAAGTATGAAGAAGATGGCTATAAGATATATTTTCCCGATAAAATTTACTCAACCGATAATGCGGCTATGATAGGATTTAACGCATACTTAAAATTTAAAACCCACGGTAATAAAGTGCCCGGGTCATCAATGCTTGAAAAAGCTTATTCAAGGTTTACAACCCTATAGGGGTTAAACTATTAATTATGCCTGAAAAAAAACAAAATCGCGCAGTAATAGAAGTTGATGAGCAGCTGTTAAGCGATATTTCCGATCTTATCGCAAGCAACTCTGATACTCTTTTAAAAAATATACTTGCGGATATTTACCCGGCTGATATTGCGCTTATTATAGATAACCTGAAGGATGAAGAAGGATTAAAGCTTTTTAATCTTTTGGATGACCAAACACAAGCTGAAGTTTTAATTGAGCTTAACGAGCACCAAAAAGATTATATCCTGGAAAACCTTTCATCAGGTGAGATCAGCGAAATTCTTGGTGAGATGGATTCCGATGATGCAACCGATATAATTGGTGATCTTGAGGAAACCAGAGCCGAAGATGTACTGCAGCAGATGGAAGCGGAAGATTCAAGCGAAGTTAAAGAACTCTTAAGCTACCACGAAGATTCTGCCGGCGGTATCATGCAGAAGGAATTTGTTATCGTTAAGGCAACAGACTCCATAAACCGCGCTGTTGAGATAATCCGCGAAGAGGCTCACGATAACGAACATCTTTACCATGTGTGGGTTACAGATGAAGCGGGAAGATTAACTGGAATAGTATCACTTAAAAAAATTATAGTAGCCCTTGATACACCTTCTGTTATTATGGCTGATATTATGTCTACAGAGGTAATTTCTGTTGATGTTGATACCGATCAGGAAGAAGTTGCAGTCATAATGAGAAAATATGATTTGGTAACCGTTCCTGTTACAGATAAGCAGCAAAGAGTAGTCGGCAAAATATCATTTGATGATATCGCTGAAATTATGGAAGAGGAATTTTCTGAAGATGTTGCAAGAATAGTTGGATCTGATGCTGAAGAGCTTGAAAGCAAATCCCCTTTCCAGATTGCATGGCTTCGTCTGCCCTGGGTGCTTATAACACTTGGCATTCAGTTCCTTGCAGGTATTGTTATTCACTATTATGATGAAACACTTGCGAAAGTATTGCTGCTTACATCTTTTATGCCTATCATTTCAGCTATTTCAGGTAATACAGGTCTTCAGGCTTCGGCTATGACAGTAAGAGCGCTTGCAACCGGCGGAGTATCACTCAGCAGGTGGGGTGAACCTGTAAAGCGCGCATTGCAAATAAGTTTGATAATAGGTTCAACCTGCGGTGTTATAATCGGGCTTATTGGCGGATTCTGGTTTGGCAAAGCTATGTTTGGTTTGGTCGTGGGGATATCAATGTTAATTTCCATAAACATTTCAGCTTTTGTTGGTACAACTAC
>JANPBV010000150.1:0-4384 GCA_031430615.1 Ignavibacteria bacterium
CCCTTTTAAAATCTTCTCCAGTCAATATAATCACCTTCTTTAATGTTGAATTTATCTGTAAACCCTGCGTTAACTTCAACAACATATTTTGATGGTTTTAAAGAGGGCAGACTTTTTTCTGAAAAGGGTTCAGTTTTTTTATGAATTTTAACAATTTGTTTCTTTGAATTGATAAACATTATATCAAGCGGCATTATAGTATTTTTCATGTAAAAGCTCTGGTATTCTTCATTGGGGAAAAGAAAAAGCATTCCCTGGTTTTCGGTCATATTTTCCCTGAACATCAGTCCAAGATGCCTGGTTTCATCGGTTTCAGCTATCTCAACATCTATTTCCTTTAACAGTTTTTTTGCTGAATCCTGAAAAAATACTTCGCCCTGTTTCTTGAATTGTATTTTGCCCGCATCTTTATTGTTGGTAGTATCAATTTTGATATCTTCAGGCTGTTTTTGGCATGAAGTGAACATTATGCTTGCTGTTAAAACCACTGCCCACCCCGTATGTTTTATCAATTTGCTAAAATTATTTTTCATATCTAAAATTATTTCTATTAAAATTTTTATTTAACTATCCAGCCTGCTTATTTCATCCCTCAGCTCAGCGGCGCGCTCAAATTCAAGGTCTTTTGCCGCTTCAACCATTTGCTTCCTCAGCTGATTGATGAGGTCTCTGCGCTCTGCGGGGTTATTTCTTTCAAACGCTGGATCAGTTAGGATCGAAAGACTTGTTTTATGCTGATCTTTTTTCTTTTTATTATTGCGCTGATCCTGTCTGCCTTTGGAATCTGCTATAACAGTTGAGCTCATTATTTCCTCAAGCGTTTTCAAAATTGTCATCGGGTTAATATTGTGAAGCGTATTATATTCTTCCTGTATCTTTCTTCGTCTGGCTGTTTCTTTTATAACCTTATCCATGGAGTTTGTTACCTTATCAGCGTACATTATGACCAACCCGTTAACATTTCTTGCTGTTCTTCCGGCTGTCTGCATAAGTGATTTTTCTGACCTAAGGAAACCTTCCTTATCGGCATCAATAATTGCAACCAGTGATACTTCCGGCAGGTCAAGACCTTCTCTAAGCAGGTTTACACCTACCAATACATCAAAATTACCAAGCCTCAGGTCACGGAGTATATCCACTCTATCCAAAGCGTCAATTTCTGAATGCATATAGCGAACTTTTACTCCAATACCTATCAGGTAATCTGTCAGGTCCTCACTCATTCGTTTAGTTAAGGTAGTAACAAGAACTCTTTCATTCTTCTTTGAGCGCTCTCTTATTTCATGTATCAGGTCATCAATTTGTGTTTTTGTAGGTCTTACTTCAATTGAAGGGTCAAGCAGTCCTGTGGGTCTAATTATTTGCTCAACATATACTCCACCGCTTTTTTTCAGTTCATATTCACTTGGAGTTGCGCTGACGTAAATAACCTGGTTCTGCATTGATTCCCATTCAGCAAATTTCATCGGTCTGTTATCAAGCGCAGAAGGCAGACGGAAACCATAATCTATAAGTGTTGTTTTCCTTACACGGTCTCCCTGATACATACCATTTACCTGCGGAACAGAAACGTGTGATTCATCAACTATCAGCAGGTAATCTTTAGGGAAGTAATCGAACAAACATGAGGGTCTTGAACCCGCTTCACGCTGATCCATATATCTCGAATAATTTTCAACGCCGGTACAGTAACCTACTTCCTGTATCATTTCCAGATCGAAATTTGTTCTCTGCTCAATTCTCTGCGCCTCAACAAGCTTGCCCTGTTCCTGCAGTTCAACAATACGGGCATTAAGCTCCATGCGGATATCCCTGACAGCTTTTTCCTGTCTCTCAGGTGAAGTAACAAAATATTTAGCGGGATAAATTGCCACCTTTTCATCAAGCCCTATTATCTCACCTGATTTTTTATCAAAGTACATTATGCCTTCAATCTCATCATCAAAGAGCTCAATCCTGATTGCAGTATCATCTTCATATGCGGGGATAATATCAATTACATCACCACGCACTCTGAATACACCGCGCTTAAATTCGAAATCATTCCTTACGTAATGAATATTAATGAGCTTATTCAACAGCTCTTTCCTCGCGACCTTTTCACCTTTGGTTAATACCAGAACCTGGTCAGCGTATTCCTGCGGCGCGCCAATACCATATATGCATGATACAGAGGCTATAATTATAACATCACTTCTGCCTTCAAGCAGGGCAGTAGTAGCGCGGAGCCTTAAGCGGTCAATTTCATCATTGATGGCAAGATCTTTAGCAATGTAAGTATCTGATGATGGTATGTATGATTCCGGCTGGTAGTAATCGTAATAACTAATGAAAAACTCGACCTTATTTTTTGGGAAGAATTTTTTAAACTCACCATATAATTGTGCTGCAAGGGTTTTATTATGAGACATTATTAATGTCGGCTTGCCAACATTCTGTATCACATTTGAAATTGTATATGTTTTCCCCGAACCGGTTACACCAAGCAGTGTCTGGTATTTATCACCTCTTAGAATGCCTTCGGTAAGCTCTTTAATGGCTTTAGGCTGGTCGCCTGAGGGTTTATAATCCGATTCTAATTGAAATTTTGCCAATTGTAATCCTTTTATAGTAAGGAATTAAATAAATTTTAATTCCTGCTGAAATCAGCAAGTGTAATTGCCACATCATCCTGCGCGGCGCGCATATTGGTTGCATTGCCGCCAAATCCGTTCATTACAATATAAAAGATCAATATCTCATTATCTTTATCAATTACATAACCGCTTAATGCGCTTACGCTGTTTATAGTTCCGGTTTTTGCGTAAACATTGCCTTCAGCATTTGTTCCTATCATACGTTTTCTCAACGTGCCATCTTTACCAGCAATTGAAAGTGAATTCATAAAGTAGTCAAACGTAAAGCGGTCATCATACATATACTTTAATATCTTGATAAACATTTCAGCGTTAACCTTATTGTAACGCGTTAACCCTGAGCCTTCCAATATTTCAAATGAATACCTATCAATACCAAGCTCTCCAAGGAATGAATTAATCACTTCCTGCCCGTCTTCAAGTCCGGCAGGGGTTTGTTTGAATTTAGCACCAAGCAATTTAAAAATTGTAATAGCTGAATGGTTATCGCTTTCTTTTAGCATGTATGAAAGCACATCGTATATTGAATGGCTTACCTGCGCTATTTCTTTAGCGCCGGTTGGTGTAATTCCGCTTATTACTGTTCCCTGTACGCTTACACCAAGTCCTGATAAGGCAGAAGAGAGTGTATTACCTGCGCTAATGCATCCGGTGCTCTTATCAAGGCATAATCCTGATACATAGGGCCAGTAAGAAGGACCGGTATCACCTTTATAGATACCCGATAATCCGTAATATTTGCTGTCAAAGTATGATTCATCGGCTACAATATTACCTGTAATTTCTTTAATGCCGCGTTTTGTAATTTCTGCGGCGAGTGTTTGCAGGTCACCTGAATTAAGATCAGGGTCGCCAAAACCTTTAAGATATAAGTTACCGTTTATAACGCCATCTTTAATATCGTTATCATCTGTATATGCTATCGTGGGGATCGAGTAATTTGCGCCAAGTTTTGCGTATGCTGTTGCGCCTGTTACTATTTTGGTGATAGATGCCGGTATCATTGACATTTCAGGGTCAAGCGCATATAATTCTTTGTTGAAATCAGCATGCAGCACTTTACATGAAACGTTTATCCCCGCATTCTTAAGCGGCAGGCAAATGGAATCCAGCTTACCGGCTAACTCATCAATTTTACTCTGCGGTATCTTTTGTGAATATGTAAACTGATAAATGAA
This sequence comes from Ignavibacteria bacterium, assembly GCA_031430615.1. Classification (GTDB taxonomy): domain Bacteria; phylum Bacteroidota; class Ignavibacteria; order Tepidaquicellales; family OLB5; genus OLB5. The sequence continues at coordinate 3,815 of JANPBV010000150.1, forward strand.
AAGTACAGCAATAATTAAAGCTGCTTTTAAGTATGATGTATTTTTTTTTGCCATTATCAAATATCTTTATCTTTATATTAATCTCTAAATTCTAATAATAGAACACTGATGACGCAGATGTTACAGATATACACAGATAAGATCAGCGAAAATCAGTTTAATCAGTGTTATCAGTGTTCTGTTTGTTTCTAATCTCTAAATACTAATAATAGAACGCTGATGAGAACTTTCAAAAAGCGAAAGTCGTGGCAGATGTTACAGATATACACAGATAATATCAGCGAAAATCAGTTTAATCAGTGTTATCAGTGTTCTGTTTGTTTCTAATCTCTAAATACTAATAATAAAACGCTGATTATAACTTTCAAAAAGCGAAAGTCGTGGCAGATGTTACAGATATACACAGATAATATCAGCGAAAATCAGTTTAATCAGTGTTATCAGTGTTCTGTTTGTTTTTTATACTTGAGTTTTAAGAAGTGCGCATAAATTATTTTATCGTTTTCTTTGCTTCATTCCATATTGCGTCCATTTCTGCAAGGTCTGATTCAGTTACTTTCTTACCGCGTG